>DATGQR010000218.1:0-3265 GCA_035304105.1 Thermomicrobiales bacterium
GCACCTGGCGCGCTATGGCCCGAACGGCATGGAGCACATCCACGGCATCGTCTACCGCGACGGCGACGGCAAGCTGGTCGAAACCGCCCCGCGCGAGTACATCCAGGATCTCGACGCCCAGCCTTTCCCGGACCGCACGGCGATCGACATCCCCGAGTATGTCAAGACCTGGCGCGACCACCACGGCATGGGCTCGGTCTCGCTGATCGCGGCGCGCGGCTGCCCCTATCGCTGCAAGTGGTGCAGCCACGCCGTCTACGGCTACACCCACCGCCGGCGCTCGCCGGAGAACGTGGCCGACGAACTGGAGCTGATCCTCGACGCCTACAACCCGGACATGGTCTGGTACGCCGACGACGTCTTCACGATCCACCGCGGCTGGATCTTCAAGTACCGCGACGAGCTGAAGCGGCGCGGGATCAAGATCCCCTTCGAGACGATCGCGCGCGAGGACCGCCTCAAGGACGACATCATCGAGGCGCTGGCCGAGATGGGGGCCTACCGCATCTGGGTCGGCGCCGAGAGCGGTTCCCAGCGCGTCCTCGACGCCATGCAGCGCCGCACCAATGCCGAGGGTGTTGTCGAGCGGGTCCGCAAGCTCCAGCAGCACGGCATCGAGGCGGGCATGTTCATGATGCTCGGCTACGACGGCGAGGAACTGGAGGACCTGGAAGCCTCGGTCGACCTGCTCAAGCGCTCAAACCCGAACGTCTTCCTGACCACCGTGGCCTATCCGATCAAGAACACGCCCTATTACAATGACGTCAAAGACAAGGTCATCCCGTTGAAGCCCTGGCACGAGGGTTCGGACCGCGACTACACCGTCGCCGGGCGTCATTCGCGGCGCTATTACGAGCACGCCACGCGCTGGATGGTCAATGAGGTCGCCTTCCACCAGCAGCGCCACAGCCCGAACCGGAACCTGCCGCGGCTGGCGAAGACGTTCATTAATGCCCGGCTGGGCCGCGCCGGGATGCGCTTGACCCAGAATCAGGTCGAAATGGGGCAGTAATTCGATGGCTGCCAGCAGCACCCTCCAAACCGGCGCGCCGGCGCACCCGTTCGATGCCGTCGCCGCTGGCTACGACGCCGCTTTCACTGACCGGCGGCTGGGGCGCTGGCTGCGCGCGATCGTCTGGGCGCAATTGGCGCGCGCCTTCCGGCCCGGCGACCGGCTGCTGGAACTGGGCTGCGGCACCGGCGAGGACGCTGTCTGGCTGGCTCGCCGCGGGATGAAGATCGACGCGACCGACGCGTCCCCGGCGATGCTGGCCGAGACGCGCCGCAAGGCCGCGGCCGCTGGCGTCGACGAATCCGTGACGACTCGCGTGCTGGACCTCACTGCGCCGCTCGGCAGCCTGGGAGCGCCTGACGGGGAGCGCTACGACGGCGCCTACTCCAACTTCGGGCCGCTCAACTGCGTCGAAGACCGGCGCGCGCTGGCCGGCGAACTGGCGCGCCTGGTGCGGCCCGGCGGGAAGCTGGTGCTGGTCGTCATGGGGCCGCTTTGCCCCTGGGAGGTCGCCTGGCATCTCGCCCGGCTCAGACCACGGGGGGCCATCCGGCGCTTCCGCTCCGGCAAACCGGCGCATGTCGGCGATGACGTGCTGCCCGTCTGGTATCCCTCGCCCCACCGATTGGCGCGCGAGTTCGCGCCCCATTTCGAGGTCCGGGAGCACATCGGCGTCGGCCTGCTGCTGCCCCATTCCGAGATGAGCGAGCTGGTCGACCGCGCCCCGGGCCTCTTCGCTGGACTGGCGCGGATCGACCGCAGATTCGCCGGAGCCCTGCCCTGGCGTTGGCTCAACGATCACTACCTCATGGTGCTGGAGCGGCGATGAACGACGATGAACGAGCCAACGTCAATCGATACGATCACTCCCCGGAAGCGGCCGCGCCCGACGCCGAAGGGGCGGGGCTCGGTCCCGCCCCCGACGCATCTCCCAACGACCGCGTAGAGACGAACTTCACTCCCTCAGTCTCCGCGAATTCAGCTGACCAGCCGAACGAGGGGGCGACTGGTAACGGGATTGACTCTCTGCCCCCCTTCGAGCCGGGTGGCGTGCGGACTCCTGACGTCGTGTTCGCCTTCGCCTGCCCGGAGTGCCGCGGGGCGCTGGAGCGGACCGGTCTGGATGAGCTGATCTGCAGCCGCGATAGCCTGGTCTTCCGTTGCGTCGACGGCATCTGGAGGCTGATGACCGCCGAGCGGCTGGAGCAGTACGCGCAGTTCCTGCGCGAGTACGACATTGTGCGCCAGGCCGAGGGTCGCGGCTCTGACGATCCCGCCTACTACCGGGCGCTGCCCTATGAAGACCACGGCGGGGCGCTCGGCGCAGACTGGAAAATCCGCGCCCGGAGCTACGAGACGCTGATCGAGCGCGTCATCGAGCCGCTGGAGCTGCGCGCCGGGCGCTCGCTGGCCATCCTCGACCTGGGCGCGGGCAACGGCTGGCTGTCCAACCGGCTGGCCGCGCGCGAGCACCGCGTGGCGGCCGTCGACTTGCGGGTCGATCCGCTCGACGGCCTGGGCGCGCATGCCCATTACGAGACGGGCTTCGTCCCGGTCCAGGCGGAGTTCGATCGGCTGCCGTTCGCGGGCGGACAATTCGACCTGGTCATCTTCAACGCCGCGCTCCACTACAGCGCCGATTATCAGGTGACGCTGAAGGAGGCGCTGCGCGTTCTCGGCGACGACGGCCACATCGTGATCATCGACTCGCCAGTCTACCGCGATCCTGAAAGCGGCCGGGCGATGGTGCGCGAGCGCGAGGCCGACTTCGTCGCGCGTTTTGGCTTCCCGTCCAACGCCCGGCCAGCTGAGAACTTCCTGACGCACGACCGCCTGCGCGAACTGGGTGAGACCCTGGGGTTGCGCTGGCGGCTGCACGAGCCGTTCTACGGGCTGGAATGGGCGCTGCGGCCCTGGCGGGCGAAGCTGCGCCGCCGCCGCGAGCCGGCTCGCTTCTACGTCATCGATGGCCGGCGGCAACCGGCGCCGCCAGCAGGCGAGCCGGGCCGCGTGAAGCGCGCCGCCGGGCGCTTTCTGACCCGCTGGCGCTACCGGCTGACCCAGCGGGGCCGCTACCGGCAGCTAGCGCTGGAGGAGGTGGCCGGCTATCCGCTGGTCATCCTTCCGGATGTCTTCAATCCAGCCATCTTCCGCACCGGCGCGTTCCTGGCCGAAGCGCTGAATGGCGAATTGATCCCGCCTGGCTCGACCGTGCTCGACCTGGGCTGTGGCAGCGGGATCGTCGGGATCGCC
>DATGQR010000219.1:0-8761 GCA_035304105.1 Thermomicrobiales bacterium
CCGCTGCTTGCGCGCGGGGTCGCCTTCCGGGTCGAAGCCGACCGGCCACTTGCGCCGGACAGCCTGGAGATCCTGACCTACGACACTTCAAGCGACGAGCAAGCACGCCTGCAGGGACCGCCGAACTACGACTTGATCGACGGTTTCATCATCCCGCGCGCCGGCTGGGGCGCCGACGAGTCCTGGCGCCACCAGGACCAGGACCCGAGCAAACCGATCGCCTGGCCGCCGCGCTACGCCGACATCGGGCGCGTCGTCGTCCACCACACCGAGACGAGCTTCGGCTGGGATGATCCGGCGGCCGTCGTGCGCGCGATCTACCAGTACCACGCCGTGGTGCTGGGCTGGGGCGATATCGGCTACAACTTCCTGATCGACGGCTACGGCAACGTCTACGAAGGGCGCTTCGGGGGGCCGGGCGTCGTCGGCGGTCACGCGATGGAGTACAACACCGGCTCGCTGGGCGTGGCGCTGATCGGCAGCTACATCGACACCGCACCGACTGCCGCCGCCCAGGACGCGCTAGTCCGGCTGATCCGAGCGCGCGCCGGGCACGTCGACCCGACGAAAGCGGCCAACTGGATCGACTGGGCCAACGTGCCCAACATCTGCGGCCACGGCGACGTGATGTCGACCCAGTGCCCCGGCTCCAGCCTCGCGGCAGTGCTGCCAGCCATCCGCGGGCGGCTGGCCGGGACGGGGCCGATCAGCTTCCCGCCGCCGGTGCGGCTGTGGAATCCCCGGCTCGTCGGCTTTAGCGCCGGACCGTCACTGGTCGACCCTGGCGGCCTGATCGAGGTGCGCGCCACAATCCGCAACGATGGCGCGGAGACGCTGCTGACGCAGGGACCGGACCCCGGCTTCACCTATGAGGAGGGCCAGGATTTCGACACGGTCGGGCATGTCAAGCAGGACGGCCGCTTCCGGCTGGCCGTGGGCATCGCCGGGCAGGGCGGCACGCCGAACCCCTACCGCTGGGGCTTTGGCGCGCCGATCGCCAGCGGCGAGCAGCGCGAGATCGTCGGCTATATCCGAGCCAGCAATGTCGGCACGCGCGTCCTCAACGCGTCGATCGTCCGCGAGTTCGTGCGTTACTACGCGGAGGACGAGTGGAGCGACGCCGTGCATGTCGTCCACCCGCTAGTCAGCCGGGTGCCGCAGAACACGCCGGCCGGCGGACACTACTTCCCCGAGACCGGGCACAACGTCCCGGCGCCCTTCTATGCCTACTGGCAGAGCCACGGCGGGCTGGAGCGCTTCGGCTATCCGCTGACCGAGGCCTTCGACGAGCTGTCGGAGACGGACGGCAAGGTTTACCTGACGCAGTACTTCGAGCGCGCCCGCTTCGAATATCACCCGGAGCTGGAGGCGCGCAACGACACCGTCAAGCTGGGCTTGCTGGGCGCCGAGGTCGCCAGCGCGCGCCGGGCGGAGACGCCCTTCCTGCCGATCGCGCCGGTCACCTCGACGGCGGAGGTCTGGTACTTTCCCGAGACGGGCCACACGACCTCGTACCGCTTCCTGGAGTACTGGCGGCAGCACGGCGGCGTCGAGAGCTTCGGCTACCCGATCTCCGAGAAGTTCGAGGAGCCGTCGCAGACGGACGGCAAGATCCACCTGGTGCAGTACTTCGAGCGCGTGCGCCTGGAATATCACCCCGACGACGTCTGGGAGAAGCAGATCAAGCTGGGGCACCTGGGCCGCGAGATCCTGATCCGGCGAGGTTGGCTGCCCGCCCCGGGCGTCGAGCGCTGAGATCCGCTCGCGGCAGTCGCTGGCGGCTCGCCCGGTATCCCGTACAATCCTGCGGGGATGGGAGGTGCCGCGAGGGTGAGCCGGCTTCGTTCGGAACAGAGACGCAACAGGCGCGAGCGCCGGGA
The DNA here is from genome assembly GCA_035304105.1 of Thermomicrobiales bacterium. GTDB lineage: Bacteria > Chloroflexota > Chloroflexia > Thermomicrobiales > CFX8 > JAUIIK01. The sequence continues at coordinate 1,881 of DATGQR010000219.1, forward strand.
GCGGCGCTTGATCTTCACGGCGAGCGTGGGGCTGGCCTTCAGCCTGTTCGCGCTCTTGACGCTGATCGTGCGCCGCAGCCCGCGCTTGAGCGCGGATGTGACGGCAACGATTCGGCTGCAGCGCAACCAGCACCCCTGGCTGTCGCGCGTGATGCGGGCGATCTCCTGGCTGGGCTTCCGGCCTCAGTCGCTGCTGCTGCCCGCCAGCGTCGTGAGCATCACCTGGCTCAGCGGCCACCGGCGTGACGCCCGCTACCTGATCGCCGCCTGGGCCGCTTCGTTCGTCTCCTACACCACCAAGCGGCTGGTGATGCGCCCGCGCCCCGGCGGCGTTGACATCCAGGTGGTCGAGGCGAAGCTGCGCGACTCTAGCTTCCCGAGCGGCCACGTTCTGCATTATGTCGTGTTCTGGGGCTTCGTCACCTACCTCTGGGACTGGTACGTCAAGCACCCGCTGCTGCGCCGGGTGCCGGTGACGATCATGGCGCTGAAGATCAGCCTGGTCGGCATCTCGCGGGTCTACCTGGGGCACCACTGGCTGACCGACGTGCTGGGCAGCTATAGCCTCGGCACGGGTATCCTGCTAACGCTGATCGGGCTACGCTCACGCGGCACCGAGGATCGCGCGGCCGAGTAGCATGCTGGTCGTCGCCCACCGCGGGGGCAACCCGGAAGACGTCGAGAACTCCGCCAGCGCCTTTCTTCACGGCATCAGCGTCGGCGCGGACCTGCTCGAGTGCGACCTGCAACTGGCCGCGGACGGCCAGATCGTCGTCTACCACGATGTCAAGTTCTACGGCGCGCCGCTCTCCAGCTTCACGACCGACGAGCTGCGCGGCCTGATCCCGACGCTGCTGACGATGGACGAAATGCTGGAGGTCGTGCATGGCGCCGACCCGCGCGTCCGGCTGGTGCTAGACCTCAAGACGCGCGACGTCGACCGCGCCGTCGTGCCATATCTGGAGGACCCCGACCTGCGCTCGCGGGTGCTGGTGACGAGCACCTTCTCATTCGCGCTCTGGCGGCTCAAGCGACGCTTCCCCGATCTGCGCACCGGACTCTCGCGCGGCTCGATGATGTCGCGCGTGCCGGAGCGGCTGCGGCCGGCGGTCGGGGCGCTACTCGGCCCGCCGATGTTGCTGATGGCGCTCATCGTGATGCGCTTGATGGGCATCGGGACAATGGTGATACAGCATCACCTGCTGGACGACGCCTCGCTGCGCTACTTCCAGCGACGGGGAATCAGGGTCTACGCCTGGACGGTCGACGACCCGGAGCGCGCGGCCGAGCTACGCGACCTGGGCGTCGACTACCTGACGACCAACCTGCCGGCGATGATGGCGGAATACTTCAGCACTCAGGACGGCGGCTCGATGCCGTAGCGCCAGGTGTAGTAGTGCCGGCCGACGTTGCCCATCTCGACCTGCCAGCCGGAGGGATTCGACGGCGTGAAGGTGAGCAGGCGCCGCTCAAATGCCTGAATCAACACCCAGCGGTCGCGACCTTCGACCTTGACGACCGCCCAGTAAGGCTCGGTGATCGGTAAACCAACAGCCTCCGTCCAATCCAGCGGCAGCGTCTCGAAGTAGTCCTCGAAGACGGACGCGATGTTGTGACCGGTCGTCGGGACATAGGTTCCATAGGTGGCGTAACCGATCAGCCGGTTATTGACCCCCACGTTGCCGCGCCGGTCGATCGTCTCGATGGCGGCCTTGCCTGAGCGCGGCGACGCCCGGTGATCGCCATCGACTGAGGCCACACCGGTCAGGCTGGCGTAGGTCGGGGCATCGGGGTTGAACTCCTGCGGATCGCCGGCCAGCGGGATCTGAGCCGGGCCGATCTCAATGAACGCCTCGTCGCCGACCTGGGCCGCGCCGAGGATCATGTCGCGCACCAGCAGGCCGGTGGTCAGCTCGTCGGGATCGACCGCCGCAAGCTCGCCGTCGACCTCGACGCGCGCCTTGTCGAAGTAGAAGACATCGCGCTTGTCGTCGACGCCGTCCTCGTAGCGCTCGGGCCCGAATGCCCAGGTATCGGTGCCCCACAGCCAGGAGCGCTCGGTCTCGTCGTTGTAGACGGCGCCATCGAGCTCCCACCACATGCTCTGGACGCTCGGCGGGCTGTATTGCAGGCCCATCGGTAGCGGCGAGTTCGGGTCCAGTGGCGCGGTCGCGCCGACCGGCGCCGGCTCGGGCGTCGGGGTCGGAGTCGGTTCGGGCGTGGGAGTTGGCGTCGGCTGGGCGCTGGGCGGGGCGAAGCCGGGCCGCGCCATCGGTTCGTCGTCGGTGTGCCGGGTCGTGAAGCTCCAGGTGCGGCTGAACGGCTCACCACCGGCCATGCCGCTGGCCTGGATCGTGTAGGTCGTGCCGTACTCCAGCGGTGAGGCGGCGGTGATCAGGGCCGCGCGGCCGCTGAGGAAGCCGGAGCCCACGCCACCGAACGAAGCCACCTGCACGCCGTCGGCCAGGACCGTCCAGCTGTCCAGGCTAATGCCGCCCTCGCCGAAGTAGCTCATCGTCACGGGCAGGCCCGTCGGGAAGGTCGCTCCCGGGAACGGGTTGGGGGCCTCACCCCAGAAGCTGAGCCCCACGCCGGTCGTGCCGTCCGGCGGCCAGATGACCCAGGCCGGGTCGGCGTACTCGCTGTACTGGGGCATACCGAAGTTGATGATCTCGAAGACGATGCCGTCCTGGTTCACCGTAGCGATGCCGACATCGGTGTAGCGCGGGTCGATGATCGGCAGGCGGTGGTTGATCGTGCCCATGAACCAGTCGAGCGTGGTCAGGATCGAGCCGGACAGTCCCACGTTCTCGTTGACCGATCCCTTGTAGCCGTGGGCGGCCGCGCGGTCGGCCATGGTCTCGCCGGTGAAGCCCGGGCGGCCCGGCTTCTCCATGTGGAGGCCCATGCCAGCCAGGTCCGGGTCGCCGTAGTTGAGGCGGTAGTACTCGGCGTGGGCCTCGGCGGCGGCCTGCAGCGCCGGGTCGATCCGCATCGGCTGAAGGCCCAGCCAGCTGCGGTACTGATTCATCAACGCCAGCGCGCTCTGAATCTCAGGATCGTTCTCCTGCACGGCGCGAGCCGGGCGGGAGAGGAATGGCATCAGGATGGCGACGAGGATCAGCGCTGCGGGCAGCGCCGGCATGACCCAATGCATGCCCGGCGATCGACGTCGTGCTGGGATGTACCCCACTCGGAACTCCCCTTGTTTGTCGTGCCGCCCCACCAGCGGCATGCCCCCATGATTGGGTCCGATCTGGTCAGCCGCATTGTAATAGAGTTTCACTGTCTTTCGCATTATGTTGACTCATTGTCAGAGCGATTCGTGACTTTCGGACCACCGAGGCGCGGCAGCGCAGGCATGGATGGTCGCAACGTCCGATGGGTTCCACGGTCGCATTGCCGTCAGGACGTCCCCACGAGGAATCGACGATTGGGGCGACGGGTTATGATGCCGGGGCGTGACAAACGAAGGAGGAGGCACACGATGTCTGAGCAGCAGGTGTACCGGCCGGGCGAAAGTGTGGAGATCGAGGCGCTTCCGGCGGAGGCGGGGTTCTGGGAGATCGCGGAACTTCCCGGCATCGAGCCGGTCGCGGGCGTGCGGATGAACATGCTGGCCGGCGCGCGAGCGATGATCAACTGGGTGCGCCTGGAGCCGGGCACGACAATGCCGGCCCACTCGCATTCCCACGAGCAACTGGGCTATGTGATCGAGGGCACGATCATCATGCGCATCGGTGACGAGACGCGCGAGGTCGGGCCGGGAACGTGCTACGTGGTCCCCGGCGGGGTCGAACACGAGGGCGTCGGTGGCCCGAATGGCTGCCTCGTCATCGACGTGTTCGCGCCGCCACGCGAGGATTACCTGGCTGCCGCGAAGAACTCATCGGTCGCGGAGTGAGCGACCGCCTGATGGTCCTCGGCTGACCTTCCAGCGAAACGATGAACAGTCGCTATTGCGGAATTATCCGAGAACGTGCTATCGTCATAACGTGATAAGGGGTGAATGGGCGAGCTTCCCCTAGCTCGCGCCTTCGATTTTTGAACGAACTGACGAGCGAATATTGGGTGAGTTACTGGTCGGGCGACCGGTATTGCGGCAAGTCGCCGCAGTTTCCGTACCGCTCGTGCTAACCTCCGCGATTTCGATGGTCTACCGTGCTGTGTCACGTGACGGCGACCCGGTGATGCCACTCGTCGACCAGTGGTTTGTCGACGCGCGCCGGAAGCTCTCGCCGGAAGTCCAGCACGACCTCGACCTGCTGTTCGGCTTCTCCGGGCGGCTGCTGTACTACGGCGAAGAGCTGATGTTCTCGTTCGACCCGCTCGAGCCCGACCGGCTCGACGCCAGCTACGAGGACTTCGTTCAGCACCTGCGGGAGCTGCCGGCCATCGCCTACCAGCGCATGGCCGCGAACGCCGTGCGGCGCCTCTATCGCGATCAGGGCACGCCGACTCCGCCGCCGGAGTCCAGCAATCCCGACGAGTGGCGCGAGTACCTGTGTGGCTCGGTGATCTCCGGTGACCTCGACGAGCTGGTTGATCTGATGATCAATCCGGAGCAGCTCAAGGCGCGCTCGGTGCGCCTGCTCGACGAGTTCTGGCAGGTCTGCTACCGCGAGGAACTGGAGCGTACCTGGCCGGAGCTGCAGCGGGCCGTCCGCCACGCGCAGGCGCTGATCCACCCGGTGGTGCAGGTGTCCTTCTCCGAACTGACCGGGCACCGGTTGCCGGAAGACATCGCCCTGCACCTGTCGGAGGTCGAGCGCGTCACCTACTGCCCCTCCAGCCACCTCGGCAGCTTCATCCAGTACATCTACTACCCGCCGGAGCTCATCCTGTTCTTCAACCCGTCGGTGGTGCTGGACAATGCCCAGCCCAGCCTGGCCTGGCCGGGCAACTCGTCCGGCGAAATCAGCGAGACGGTCGCGCTGGCCGGGATGAAGGCGATCGCCGACCCGACTCGGCTGCGAATCCTCTCGATGCTGCGCGAGCGCGAGCACTACGCGCAGGAGATCGTCGGCAAGCTGGGTATCAGCCAGTCGGCCGTGTCGCGCCACCTGAGCACGCTCGAAGCGGCGCAGATCGTCTCGGTGCGGCCGAACCACGGGATGAAGTACTATGCCATCGACAACGAGCATATTCGCACGCTGGCGGGCTACATCCTCCAACTCTCCGACGGCTAGACGCGCACCGGCCCGCGCCGCGAGGAGCAGGCTGTGACCGACAACCAAACACGCTGGCTCGGTGATGATCTCGCCGTCGTCGATCTCCAGTTCCAGGAGCTACCCGCGCTGATCGCAAGCTACGTCGTCCGCACGGCCGACGGCCTGGCCCTGGTCGACGTTGGCCCGGGCAGCACCGTCCCGGCGCTGATCGCGGGGCTGGAGCAGCTGGGGCTGTCGGTCGACGACGTCCGCTACCTGCTGGTCACGCACATCCACCTCGACCACGCCGGCGCGGCCGGGTCGCTGCTCGCCCGGCTGCCCGAGGCTACTATGTACGTCCACGAACGCGGCCTGCGCCACATGCTGAACCCCGAGCGGCTGCTGGCCAGCGCGCGGCAGGTCTACGGCGCGCTGATGGACCCGCTGTGGGGCGAATTCCTGCCAACCCCGGCCGAGCGCAGCGTGTCGGTCGCAGACGGTGACCGGCTGGAGCTAGGCGGCGTCACCTTCGACATCCACTACACGCCCGGCCACGCGAACCACCACGTCGCCTACTACGAGCCAGAGCGCAGCATCGTCTTCGCCGGCGACGTCGCCGGGGTGCGGATTCCGCCCTCACCGCTTGTCTGGCCGCCGACCCCGCCGCCCGACATCAACGTCGAAGCCTGGAAGGCCAGCACGCGAAAGCTCCGCGAGCTCGACCCCGAGCAGCTGCTGATTGCCCACTTCGGCCCCTGGGGCAACGTCTGGGAGCATCTCGACCGCCTGGATGCCCGGCTCGATGAGTGGCTGGCGAAGGTTGAGGGCTGGCGCACTGCCGGAATGAACCGCGACCAGATGATCGCCGCCCTGCGCGACGAGGTACTGGCCGAGATCCGCGCCGACGCCAACTCCAGCTCGACCGAGCCGGCCACGACCTACGTGACGCCGTTCTACATGAACGTCGACGGCCTCAACCGCTACCTCGACAAGCGCGAGGCGCAGTAGCGAGGGGCAAGTCCCGCCGTAACAAAGCACGTCTTCGCGATTGTCGGGCATCCTGCCGGAGTCGCTACTCCGTCGATCGGAAACCTCACCCGTTCGAAATCGTAGGGGTGGAGACAAGCTCCACCCAGTGTTGGTTTGCGTGCCCGTTGCCGGGTGGAGACAGCACTCACTCCGTGGGTACGTGACCCCAACGGGCAGGTATAGTGCGTGCCCGGCGGTCAACATCCATTTGGGGTGCCGCCGAGGGGCTAGGATCTACTCCCACTCGATCGTGGAGGGCGGCTTCGAGGAGATGTCGTAGACGACGCGGTTGATGCCGTCGACCTCGTTGATGATGCGGGTGGACATGCGCGCCAGCAGCTCGTGGGGCAGGCGCGCCCAGTCGGCGGTCATGGCGTCCTCGCTGGTGATGGCGCGGATGGCGCAGGCGCGCGCGTAGGTGCGCCCGTCGCCCATCACGCCGGTGGAGCGGACCGGCAGCAGGACGGCGAAGTACTGCCAGATCGAGCGGGACAGGCCGGCCGCCTCGATCTCCTCGCGGACGATGGCATCGGCGCGCCGCAGGATCGCCAACTTCTCTGCGCTCACCTCGCCCAGGCAGCGCACGGCCAGGCCGGGGCCGGGGAACGGCTGGCGGTGGACGATCTCGTCCGGCAAGCCAAGCAGCGTGCCGACCTCGCGAACCTCGTCCTTGAAGAGCATGCGCAGCGGCTCGATCAGCTC
>DATGQR010000220.1:0-6886 GCA_035304105.1 Thermomicrobiales bacterium
ATCTGCCTGCACGGCATCTGGGACGACGGCAAATATTTCGAGCAGTTCGCGCTGGCCGGCGCCTTCCCAGGCCAGACGATGTACCTGTTCGACCTGCGCGGCCACGGCGAATCAGACAAGCCGGAGAGCGGTTACGCCCTGAGCGACTACGCCGAAGACATCATCGCCTTCATCATCGAGCGCCGGCTGGAAGACGTCGTGCTGGTCGGTCACTCGCTCGGCGCGCTCACCAGCCTGCTGGTCGCCGCCGAGCTGCCCGACCGCGTCGGCGCGATGCTGCTGGAGGACCCGCCGATCCCGCTGCGGGTCGAAACCCGCTCGACCTTCGCCAGCCTGCTCGATCTCAAGCAGAAGCCGTTCGAGACGGTCGTCGAGGAGTTCCTGGTCTGGCGGCCCTTCATGACCCGCGAGCAGGCCGAGGCTTCCGCTCGCCGCCTGCTGCGCACGGCCGACGGCGTGCTGGATGCCGCCTCGCGGGACCTGACTGGCGGGCGCGCCTTCCCGCCAACTGACGAGGAGATCCCGGCGCCGACGCTGGTGATCCAGGCCGGCTACGAGGAGCAGCGCGCCTTCGGCTCGGAGGGGCCGGCCCTGCTGGGCGCGATCCTGCCGAACCTGCAGATCGAGACGATTCCCGAAACCAGCCACAACATCCTGCGCGAGAAGCCGGACAAGTATCTCGAGATCGTGAATGCCTGGTGGGATGGCCTCAAACCCGCCTGAGTGGGCGGTCGAATTCGTCCGCGCCGCCCGCGTCGGCCGGCTGGCGACGGCCAGTGCCGGCGGGGAGCCGCACGTCATCCCCTGCGTCTACGTCCTGCTGGATGGCGCGCTCTACTCGATCGTCGACGAGAAGCCTAAGTCCGGCCGCCGCCTCCAGCGCCTCCGCAACATCGACGCGACCGGCCGCGCCGCCCTGGTCGTGGACCGCTACGACGAGGACTGGAGCCAGCTCGCCTTCGTCCTGATCCGCGGCCCGGCCACGACGATCACCAACGCCGATCCACGCTACGCTCCCGCGCTTGCCGCCCTGCGCGAGAAGTACCCCCAGTACCGTGAGATGTCGCTGGAAGATTCCGAGATGGTGATGCTGGAGGCAGAGCGGTGGGTGGCATGGAAGGGGTGAGGGCTCTCCACCTGCTATCATCTCCGCTGACATTGACATCGAAGGGTTTTGACGAACGTGACAATGACCCTGGAGCGTCGGTAGCGCCATAGAGCGCGTGCGCTATCGGCTCGGGAACTGAGACGCGCCGGCTAACCGGGTGAGGGCCCGGGCAGGTGGCGTTGCCGCGCGAGCGCGGGCGTGGCACAGGAAGTTCGATAGCGTAGCTTCAGGAGTCACGTCGTGGTCCGACCGCTGCCCGCGTATGCGGTGTACCTGATCATCGAAGGCGTCTTCGGGTTCGCCTTCATCACCTTCTCCACGCTCAGCATGCTCTACCGGATCGACGTCGTCGGGCTGAACCCGTTCCAGCTGGTGCTGGTCGGGACGGCGCTGGAGATCGCCGCCTTCAGCTTCGAGATCCCGACCGGCATCCTGGCCGACCTCTACAGCCGGCGGCTGTCGGTCATCGTCGGTATGTTCGTCGTCGGCATCGGCTTCATGTTCGAGGGGCTGCTGCCCTATTTCGTCACCGTGCTGATCGCTCAGGTGATCTGGGGCGCAGGGTGGACCTTCATCAGTGGCGCGCGCGAAGCCTGGATCGCCGACGAACTGGGCGAGGAGGGCATCGGGCGGGTTTACCTGCGCGGCTCGCAGATCCATCAGGCTGGCTGGATCCTGGGGGTGCCGTTGGCGGTTGCGCTGGGCAGCATCACGATCGCCCTGCCGCTGGTTGTCGGCGGCGCGCTGTTCGTGGCGCTGGGGGTGTTCCTGGTCGTCGTCATGCCGGAGCATGGCTTCACCCCGGCGCCGCGCGGCGAGCGCACGACCTTCGGCTCGATGCGCGACACCTTCACCGAGGGCATCGGGGCGATCCGCGGCCGCCCGGTGCTGATCACGATCACCGCGATCGCCGTGCTCTGGGGCGCGGCGTCCGAGGGCTATGACCGCCTCTGGGCCAAGCACCTGGTCGACAACTTCAGCTTCCCGGATCTGCCGACCGGGCCGCTCGACAACGTGGTCGTCTGGTTTGGACTGATCGAGATCGTCGGCATGGGCATCTCGATCGCCATGGCCGAGGTGCTGCGCCGCAGGATCAACACCGACAGCCACCTGGCGGTCGCCCGCGCGCTGCTGCTCTCGACGCTAATCATCGCCGGCTCGCTGGTCGGCTTCGCGCTGGCCGGCAGCTTCGGGCTGGCGCTCACCTTCATCTGGACGATCGCGATCTTCCGCGAGCTGAACTACCCGCTGACGATCGCCTGGCTCAACCAGAGCCTGTCGTCACGCGTGCGGGCGACGGTGATGTCGATACGCAGCCAGGCCGACGCGCTGGGCCAGATGTTCGGCGGCCCGGTGCTGGGCCTGATCGCGACCGTCGTCTCGCTGCGCGTCAACTTCCTGGTGACCGCCGCCATCGTCCTCCCCGCCCTCTGGCTCTACACGCGAACGCTCAGGGTTAGAGAAGAGTAGGGATTAGGGACGAGGGATGAGGGATGAGTTTGTAGTTTGTAGGTCGCAGGTTGTAGGAAGAGGCCCGGCCGGGTCTTCATACAACCTACAAACCTACAAACGCTGACTTTCCCTCTTCCCTAAACCAGTCCGTCGACGGTGGTGAGGCGGGCGTTGAAGAGGAAGGCGGCCTGGCGCAGGGCGGAGTGGTAGTCGAACTCGGTCAGCGCCGAGAGCGCGTCGACCGGGTGGATGACCTTGTACCAGCGCAGCGCGGCGCTGGCGGCGGTGTAGTGGACGCAGATGTTGGCGACCGTGCCGCAGACGATGACCGTCTGGATGCCGCGGGTGCGCAAGGCGTGGTCGAGTCCGGTGCCGTAGAAGCCGTCGTAGCGCGCCTTCTCGAAGACCAGCTCGCCGGGTTGCGGCGCCAGCTCGTCGACGATCTCCCAGCCGGGCGTGGCGTGCTCGACGTGGCGGCCCCAGATCTCCCACTCCGGGTCGTCGGGGTAATGGCTGTCCTGGGTGTAGGTGACGAAGATGCCCTGCTCCCGGGCCCAGTCGAGCAGCTTCCGGATGCGCGGGACGGTGTCGAGCGCCCCCGGCACCGGCAGGGCGCCCTCCGGGTGCACGAAGTCGCGCTGCATGTCGACGACGATCAGCGCCGTCGTGGCCGGGTCGACCTCGACGCGCTCTTCGATGGTGTACTCGGGTACTTCGACGGTGATGGCTGGCATGTCGTCACTCCTCTCCCTGGCCTCAAGCGTACTCGCCGGGGCGCGCTGATGGCAGGTAGGCGCTCGGCTGCATTGCCGCCCGCCTGGGCGAATTCAGCGTCAATATTCACGGATATTGTCATCCCGACGAGCGTCTACGGGAACCGCGTCTACCCGTCATCGTAGGTGCGTGAACGGGCGGACCATCCCAATGGAATTTGGCGTGGTGGAACGAAGATACCGGGCGCCGGAACATCGAGACGCTGCGCTTTCGCGGCCAGGACACGTTGGGATACCTCAGACCCAGAGGGCGCCCCAAGGCCCCCCTGTGGATGGATTGGCGCGGCTGGTGGCCGGCTAGATGGCGAGGCCCTGGCGGTATTGCTCCAGGCAGCCGGCGCAGCAGAAGCCCAGGGTCTCGCCGTTCACCTCCAGCGTGTAGCGCGCCGTGGCCAGGTCGACCTCCATGCCGCAGATCGGGTCGATGACGATGCGGCCTGGCGCGGGCTCCCTTTCATCGGCGGCCACGCCGAGCTTGCCCTGGCGGCGCAGCGCGGCGCGCGTCTGGACGATCTCGGCCATGATGCTCAGCGCGATCTCGGCCGGCGTTTCGGCGGAGATGTCGAGGCCCGCCGGCGCGCGGATGGCGGCGATACGCTCGTCGGCGATGCCTTTGGAGCGCAGGTAGTCGGCCAGGGTGGCGAAGCGCCGGGCGCTGCCGACGACCGCCAGGTAGTCTGGCTCCAGTTCCAGGGCAGCGAGCAGCGCGGCCTCGTCGTCCACGCCCATCGTGGCGACCACCACGAACTTCAACCGGCCCCCGGCGAAGCGTTCGCCGAGCCCGATTCCGGGGTCCGTGATCAGCGCGGCGTCGAAGCCCAGCGGCGCGCCGAAGCCGGCCAGCGCCCGGGCGATCGGGCTGTCGCCGACGGCGATCAGGTAGGGGTCGGGCAGGAATGGCTCGATGAAGATCTCGACCGTCCCTCCGCTGTGACAGGTCATCGGCAGGCTGATCACGCCGGGGCGCTCGACGCCCTCGTCATCCGGCGTCAGCCGCACCAGCCGCGGCTGGCCGTCCGCCAGGGCTTCGCGGGCGTGGCGCACCACGCTGGGCTGCGAGCAGGCGCCGCCGACCCAGCCGAACAGCGCCCCGTCCGGCGTGATGACGGCTTTCGCTCCCAAGCGCGCCGAGGTCGGCCGCTGGCTCAACGTCACCGTCGCCAGCGCGAAGGGCGCGCCGCGATCTCTGAGTTCGGCTGCTTTGGCCAGAATGTCGAATGTGTCGGTCATGACGTCGTTCGCAGGTTGTATTCGTAGCTCGCAGGAAGAGTGAGGTTCCATGCCTCGTGATCCTGTCTTCCGACGGCCTATGAACTATGAACTACGAACTCTCTCCCCTCACTCGACTTCGATCATCTGAACGTAGGAGAGCGTCTCGGCCGGGCGGTCGGGGCCGTTGGCGCGCTCGCCGATGGCCTGCCAGCCGGGGTCGGCCTGCTCTTTGGCCCGGATGCGCGAGAAGGCCTCCTGGTCGGCGTACTCGATCATGATACTGATCTCGCCGGCGTGCTCGCCGTCCTGCACCTGGAAGATACGCACCGTCCGGTTCGGGTCGACCCGCAGCATCTCTCGCCGTGCGTCCCGCACCAACTGCAGCGTCTCCTCTTCCTTCCCCGCATGCGGCCTGAATGTCTTTACTGACAGTAGAGGCATGCTCTGTCCTCACTCTTCGTGTGGCCAGGAAGGGATTAGGGACCAGGGATTGGGGATTAGAGAAGACACGGACCGGTCTTCCTACTGTTCCCTGTTCCCTCCACTAATCCCTAATCCCTGGTCCCTAATCCCTCACTCGGCTAGTCCATGCTCCTCGAGGATCGCATAGACCTTCCAGGGCGTGATCGGGATGTCGATGTGGCGCACGCCGAGGTGGCTGAGGGCGTCGACGACGGCGTTGGCCACGGCCGGCGGCGCGCCGACGGTCGGGCTCTCGGCCACGCCCTTGGCGCCCAGCGGGTGGTGCGGTGAGGGCGTCACCGTCTTGTCCAGCCGCCACTTGGGCGTCTCGACGGCGGTCGGCAGCAGGTAGTCCATGAACGTGCCGGTCAGCATGTTGCCCTGCTCGTCAAAGATCATCTCCTCGTAGAGCGCCGGGGCGATGCCCATTGTCAGCCCGCCGTGGATCTGGCCCTCGACGATCATCGGGTTGATGATCGTGCCGCAGTCATCGACCGCCACGAAGTCGCGGATCTTGACCTCGCCGGTGCCGCGGTCGATGTCGACCACGCAGATGTAGGCGCCGAAGGGGAAGGTCAGGTTGGGCGGGTCATAGTAGGTCGTGTGCTCCAGGCCCGGTTCCATGCCCTGCGGGAAGTTGGTGAAGGCGGCGAAGGCGATCTCGGTCATCGTCTTGCTGCGCTCCGGCGCGCCCTTGACCTGGAACTTGTGGTCGACCCACTCCAGGTCCTCCGGCTCGCACTCCAGCAGGTGGGCCGCCAGGTCGCGCGCCTTCTCGCGGATCTTGCGGGCGGCGACGGCGGCGGCCGCGGCGGCCGTCGGCGTGCTGCGGCTGGCGTAGGTGCCCAGGCCGTAGGGCGCGGTGTCGGTGTCGCCGTGCTCGACGGTGATGTTCTCGACCGGCAGACCCAGCTCTTCGGCGACGATCTGGGCGAAGGTCGTCTCGTGGCCCTGGCCCTGGGTCTGGACGCCGACGCGCACGATCGCCGAGCCGGTCGGGTGGATGCGGATCTCGGTGCTGTCGAACATCTTGATCCCGAGGATGTCAAAGGTGTGCGACGGCCCGGCCCCGACGGCCTCGGTGAAGGTGCTGATGCCGATGCCCATCAGCTCGCCGCGGGCGCGCTTCTCGGCCTGCTCGCGGCGCAGCTCGTCGTAGCCGACCAGCTCCAGCGCCTTGCGGAAGGTCTCGTTGTAGTTGCCGCTGTCGTACTCCCAGCCGGTCGGCGAGTGGTAGGGGAACTGCTCCGGCTGGATGAAGTTCTTGCGGCGCAGCTCGGCCGGGTCGATATCCAGCTCGTCGGAGAGCACGTCCATCATGCGCTCGACCATGTGGACGGCCTCGGTGATGCGGAACGAGCAGCGGTAGGCGACGCCGCCCGGCGGCTTGTTGGTGAACACGCCGTCGACTTTGAAGTGCGCCGCGTCGAAGGTGTATGAGCCGGTGCCGATGCTGTAGAGCCCGGCCGGGAACTTGGACGGGTTGGCGGCGGCGTCGAAGGCGCCGTGGTCGGCCACGGTGCGGACGCGCAGCCCGCGCACCTTGCCGTCGCGGTCGGCCGCCAGCTCGGCGTCGATGTGGTAGTCGCGCGCGAACGAGTCGGCCTGCAGGTTCTCGGAGCGGTCCTCGATCCACTTGACCGGCCGGCCGGTGGTCAGCGTCGCGACGGTGGCGATGACGTAGCCGGGGTAGACCGGCACCTTGCCGCCGAAGCCGCCGCCGATGTCCGGCGAGATGATGCGCAGCTTGTGCTCCGGGATGCCGCTGACCAGCGAGAAGACCGTGCGGTGGGCGTGTGGCGCCTGGCTGGTCATCCAGACGGTCAGCTTCTCGTTGACCGTGTCCCAGCTGGCCACGCAGCCGCAGGTCTCGATCGAG
>DATGQR010000221.1:0-5703 GCA_035304105.1 Thermomicrobiales bacterium
CTATCAGGGACCTCTTCGAGCAGCCCGACATCCCCCTGCGAAAGGCCGGGGAGAAGGCGAGCGAGGCGCCGGCCGCGTCAGACAAGGCTGGACTTCACCAGGCTGATCCGGGAACGGATCTTGCGTACGGGAGCGGCGCCAAGTTGGCGGATGTGCTGGTGTCGGCCAAGCCCGCACAGCCCGTGACCTACAACTTCGGACAGGGCGCCGGCGAGAACGAGCCGACGCCGTCCGTACCGATGCCAGAACAGGATCATGGAGTCGTAGCCCAGCCTCAGGACGGCGTCGTGATCATCGATCTCCCACCCCCGGAGGCCCCGGACGACTCGGTGTCCGGCGTCGACGACCTCGAGCTGGTCTACCCGACCCCGGACGATACCGAGGACGACGACGGAGACGACGAGGGAGATTGACGTACCTCATCGCTGCGTGCACGCATCTCAGGACTGCCGAATCGGGCGACGTAGTGCCAGACGCGCTTGAGCGACTGGAGATCGTATTCGCCCGTGCGGGCGGCGTCACCGATGATGCGTGGGTCCAGCCGCTCGTCACGGGCCAGGGCAAGGCCGAGGGCGACGAACTCGGGACCGCGGTAGTTGGGATGTTGGCGAAGCACCGACGTGCTCAAGACGAATCCGCCGTGCCACGCCACTGCACAGCCCAGCTCCTTGGACAGTTCCTCGACCTCGGTTCCGCGGTAGCAGGGATCTAGGACGATCGCTTCGACATCGCGATCGAATCGGATGCTGCCGTGCACGTGCGCCTCGATATAGTCGTCTAGCGGATCCCACGCGGGATCATGGTCTCGCGAACGGGCGCAGGCGACCAGAGTGGACAGGCTCGAAGCCACCGCGAAGTGTTCTGGCTCGAAGACGCTGTCGGGATAGCAGAACGTGCAGCGGCTCATGACGTGCGCGGCCAGCTGAAGGTAGGCAGAACCGAAACGTGGCGACCCGCCGACGAGCCGTCCGCGGAAGTTGAGCGAACCGTACTTTGGCCGTGCGCTTGGCGGTTCGTGGTCGTAGGCGCCGCCGAACATGCGGCTCTCCCACCGCCACCGGTCGCCGCCCTCGTACGCGGTGAGGCCGCCGTTGCTTGTACCGGTCTCGAACTGCGAGCGGTAGACACCGTCGCGGGCCATCGCCGCCAGTATCGGCATGGGTCCGGTCGGCGTCGGCACCAACCGGTCGGGGTGAAACTGCAGGGTCACCCGCCACGATGGATCGCCCGGTTCACCCGTAGCGAGAGCGGCGACGTGAGCCAGTGCCCGTTGCCAAGCGGCCGTGCCGTCCACGCCGAGCAGTATCGCCCGGCGGCGCACGTGAACTCATCTCATATCTGCGGCCAGTCAATGCCGGGCAGCAGGAACAGCGCATCGCGATATGGCGGCGGGAGTCGGCGGATACCCGATCCTGCGTGTGCTCTTTACATCGGCATTACCAGCGGGTAACTCTTTGAAGATGACCGATCGGTCGATGGCAGCGGCGCCGAGACTGCACGGTCGGGCCGCCGAACGTGACGTGGTAGCTGGACTACTTGGCTATGCGCGTGCCGGCGACGGGCGGGCATTGGTCATCGAGGGTATCGCCGGCATCGGAAAGACATCACTCGTCAACGATGTCCTTGCTCCTGCGCAGGCGGCGACGGGCCAGGAGATGCCACGCGTGCTCGCCACGCGGGCGCGCCGGCGAGAAGCGAACCTGCCATTCGCGACCGCCCACGCCATCCTGTCCCCGGTCGCCGGAGCGGTCGCTTTAGGCCGCACGCTCGGCAGCGCGATCGGGGCGCGTGGTACCGCCAGCGAGACGTACGCGCTGGGCGCGCGGGCCGCCGAGATGCTGACCGAGCTCGCCTCGGCTCAACCGGTGGTGTGCTGGCTCGACGATGCGCAGTGGACCGACCCGGCGTCGGTCGAGCTGCTCGCCTTTGTCGCTGGTCGCCTCGCCGGGCTGCCGATCGCCATGGTGATGACCCAGCGACCGGGCGGTCCGGACTGGGATCTTCCCTTGCTGTCGCTCGGGCCGCTGGACGGCGCCGCCTGCCGAGCCTTGATCGCCGAACGGTCACCGGCCCCGGTCGACGATGGCGTATCGAACGCCCTCGTCACGCTGGCAGCCGGCAACCCCGGCGCCTTGGTGGCACTGGTCGACGCGCTGACACCGGCGCAGTGTTGCGGTGATGATCCGCTGCCAGAGGCACTTCCCTTCGGCAGTGCCCTACGCCGCACCTACGTGGCCCGGCTCAACGCGCTGCCGAACCGTACCCGGCGGTTGCTGCTCTTCGCCGCCGCCGACCCTCACCTCACGGCGGATGAGTTGGTTCGAGCTGCGGCGGCCGCGGGCATTGACCTCGCCGACCTCGAGCCCGCCGAACGCGACGGCTTGATAAGCGTCAGCGCCGACCACGTGCGTTCCCCCGAGCCGCTCGCCCTCACCGTGGCCTATGAGGAGGCATGTCTGGCGGAGCG
Organism: Thermomicrobiales bacterium; assembly: GCA_035304105.1. Taxonomy (GTDB): domain Bacteria; phylum Chloroflexota; class Chloroflexia; order Thermomicrobiales; family CFX8; genus JAUIIK01. The sequence continues at coordinate 2,468 of DATGQR010000221.1, forward strand.
CCGTGCCACGCACGCGTTGCTGGCCAGGGTGGTAGATCCGCTTCGCTACCCGGCGCGGGTGCAGCTGCACCAAGCGGCGCTCTCCGACGGGTCCGACCCGGACCTGGCCCAAAGCGTGGCAGCCGGAGCCCAGGCGCCGGGCAGCCGAGCCGGCCGGGCCAGAGCCCTCGCCCGGGCGGCCGAGCTGAGCAATGATCCCGTCGCCGCCGCCCGCTGGCTCGTCATGGCCGCTCGCGAAGAGTGGAGCCGTGGCGAGCCGCACCGCGCGCAGACCCTGCTGCGTAGGGTCCAGCCGGCCGTGCTCGATCCCCAGGCACGTGGCGAGTACGACCTCCTGCGCGCCGAGATGCAGCTGCGCGGGCGTACGGCGGATCGGGCGGCGCCGGCACTGCTCGCGGCCGCCGAGGAGATTCAGCACGACCCACACCGGCGAGTGGCGGCGCTCCTGCGCGCCGGAGAGGCGCTATGCCTGGTCGGGGATTATCCCGAGTTCGCCGCCATAGCGAGCCGAGCCCTCGCCCTGCGTACCGCCGACGAACCGCCGTCGGCACAGTTCGTGTTCGAGCAGTTCGCTGGCCTGACCGCCATGTTCCGGGGGGACTACCGTACGGGCGTGCCCGCCCTGCGCCGGGCCATTGCCATCGCTACCGCTATCGACGAGCCCTCAGCTTTGACCAGAGCCAGCATGGGCGCGATCGTGCTCGGCGATGACGAGACCGCGATCCGGCTGGCGATGCGAGCTGCGGAACTGGCCACCACGGCTGGTGAGCCGGTGATCGTGCCACAGGCGCTGGAACTCGTGGCGGCCGCGGAGTGCGCCCTCGGCCGTTATGACTCCGCCGCGGCGACCCTTGCCCGGGCCCTGCCACTGGCGATAGCGACCGGGCAGGAGAGCCTCAGGTGCACGCTCATCGGCCTTCTGGCGGTGCTGGCGGCAAACTTCGGAGACAGCGCGAAATGCCTCGCTTACGTCCGCGACGCCAGGGGTGGGGAGGTGAGCCGCGCCGCGGCGCTCGCCGAGTGGGCGCTGGGACTCCTGGACCTCAACCACGGACGCCCGGCCGACGCCGTACCTCGACTGGAGGGTTTGCTGAGCGTCGAGTCAGGCTATGGACAGCTCGCTATCCGGATCGCGGCGTCGCCACATCTCGTGGAGGCTTACGCACGCGCCGGCGATCAGCGCCGAGCAAAACAAGCGCTGGCCATCTTCGATCCGTGGGCGCGTATGACTGATAATCCTGCATGGCTCGCCTTGGCTGAGCGCTGCCAAGCTCTGGTGGCCTCGACGCGGGATCAGGCCGACGAGCACTTCCGTCGCGCGTTGCACCAGCACCACCAGGCCCGCGCCGACTTCGAACGGGCCCGGACCCAGTTGCTCTACGGCCAGGATCTCCGGCGCGCACGACGCCGGCGCGAGGCGCGAGAGCAGCTGCGCGAGGCCTACGATACGTTTACCGCTCTAGATGCCAGGCCGCTCGCCGACCTGGCCGGCGCGGAGTTGCGCGCCGCCGGCCTACGGCTGGAACCACATTCCGGCGCCGCACTTACGGCAGGGGCCGACGACCGCGACTCGGCCGGGTACTCGCGACCGAGGACTGCTGACGTGTCCGGCCCGGCGGCCGTACTGACGGCCCAGCAACTGGAGATCGCCAAGCGGGCCGCGGATGGAGCCACGAACCGAGAAATCGCGGCGGCCCTCTTTATCAGTACGCGTACGGTCGACTACCACATGCGAAACATCCTGGCCCGTCTAGGTCTGCGCTCGCGTGTGGATCTAGCCAAGCTCCTCACGACCGGGGTCCCGGGCTCCGGCGGCGCACACGCCGCAGCGGCGGCCAGCACAACTGGCCGCCGCTCGGCGCGCCAACTAGCAGGCGTTAGACCGGAAGTCTGAGATGGAGAAGCCGCCGAAGCCACAGGTGAACGGCGTGAACCGGGTGTCGTTGCTGAGCCAGCGCTTGAACCACGAGACCAGCGCCCGCGAGGTCATGGGGTCGTCGGTCTGCGGGAAGAAGTGGCTGGCGTTGTTGAGCTCCACGTAGGTCTTGGGGCCACCGAGGGTGTTGTAGAACGGGATCGAGTGCGTGGCTACCGGTGCGATCGTGTCCCACTGGCCGCCGACAATCAGCACCGGCTCGCTGACCTCGCCCCAAGTCTTGTCGAGGTTCCAAGGCGCGATCGGAACACCGGCCTTGACCCGACCGGTCGTATCGGCGGATAGAGCCTCGAGCGTGCCGCCACCGCCCATCGAGTGGCCGGCAACTCCCCGGTTGTTGCTGTCCACCCTGGAACGGACGGCACTCGGGGCGCTGTTCACCGCCCAGTTCAAGGCAGCGAGCAGCTGGGCGCCGCGGCTGGCCGGCTGGTCAAACCTGCTGTTGGTCTCGATGCCCACCACCACGAAGCCCCATGAGGCGAGACGAGGGCCGATCCAGGAGATGCTTGACCAGGAGGCGGTGTAGCCGGGCGAGACCGCGATCACTGGGTAGGTGCCCTCCGCCGTCGGATAGTAGACCCGGCCGCCACCGAAACCGCTGACGGTGGACGGGATACTGCTCGAGGCAACCGAGAAGCTCCCGTTGCCGTAGATGTTTGATGCCGTCGGGGCTTGGCCGATCTGATCGGCGTGGGCCGGCGCGGCTACGAGCAGGGATCCGGTGGAAAGGACAACCGCGCTGGCCAGGGTCGCGAGCAGGCGGGCGCCGCGGCGGCGGGAGCGAGCCACCGCACGGCCTGCGGACTCGATGGGGGAGTTGTCGAGCACGATGCCACTTCCTCTCGATCGGCCGACCTTCGGGTCGGCTGGATGCGGAGAGTCTGTTTCGTGCCCGCTCATTCACGGATCGGCAAAATTACCAGTCTTGAGCGCAGGCCATTGCGCAGTCACCGGCGAAGCGCGCGGAGCGTGACCCGCAGACATCCACGACGGCAACTCGGCCATTAGCTTCGTGCCGACTCGCGCGGCCAAAGGGGGCGCCCCGCGCGGCACGGAGGTAAGCGGGCAACATCCGTTCGGCGGTACTCGCGCCGCGTCCCGGCAGCTTCGGTGCGAAGCCTGTGCCAAAGGAAGTCACGTGCAACGAGCGGACATGTGGAACGTTTGCGCGGTGTCGCCTTGTACTGATTCCCGAGCTCACAAGCCCATCGGTGGGCGATCTCGGCTGTCTCTGACGAATGCCAGACGCCGTCGCGCCCTAGCGAGAGACTGGATGGACGACTTGGGGGGAATCGTGACT
>DATGQR010000222.1:0-5339 GCA_035304105.1 Thermomicrobiales bacterium
GAGCAGCGCGCCGGTCAGCGAGGCCACGCCGATGGTCACGATGGCCAGCGAGATGTCGTCGCCGAAGTTCGTCTGTAGCCAGGAGCCGAGGGTCGAGGTCACCAGCCCCTGGACCGCCATTGCCTGGAGCGCGACGGTGACGTAGACGATCCAGAGTCGGCGGCGGAGATCGCCGTCCCCAACCGCTGGCGCTGCTTCCGCGGTGACCGGGCGCGAGCTCACCGGCAGGGGCTCGCTCGCCATGCGCGGCGGGCGCTCGCGCCACACGGCCAGACCGCCGACGACCGTCAGCGCGGTAAAGGCCAGGGCGGTTTCCCGGAAGCCGATCAGGTCGGTCATGAAACCGCCGATCAGCGCCGCGATGAAGCTGCCGAAGCGGGTGACGCCACTGAAGAAGCCCAGGTAGTAACCCCGGTTGCGGCCGTCGGAGGCTTCCAGCGCCGCCAGGTAGCCGCCCAGCCGCAGCAGCGACCAGCACAGTCCCCAACCCATCCGGGCGAGCAGGAAGACGGCGAAACCCAGGCCTGAGGCGTACAGCGCCGTCGTCAGCGCGGCCGCGAAGACGGCGAACAGGAAGGGGCCGCGCACGCCGGCCCGCCCCATGACCCAGCCGGCCAGCGAGTTGGTGACGAGCCGCACGAAGCGGTTGGCGCTGAGCAGGATGCCCACCATGAAGGCCTGAAGGCCGAGGTCGTCATAGATCGTCGGTAGCACCGCGTAGAGCAGCGAGTCGCCGAGGATCGAGGCAGCCACGGCGATCGAAACCGCGACCACCCAGCGTGGTGGCAGGCGCATGCTGGCTCTTCGTCCCCTCCCAGCCCACGGCCTCAGGACGGCCGGAGGGCATTCTACCCGTCGCCCAGTGAATGTGAACCGCGCATCACGCCGGTTGATCGGCACATTCCTCCCTCAGCGATCCGCGCACCAACATAGAAAATCTCAATGGCATGTTGACATTGGTGAATGATAGTTATAATCTTCGAGCTATCACGAAGAATCGGGCCACAACGTCGCAGGATCCGAAATAGTGAGAGCAAGGTCGGAGGTAGACTGTTGAATGCAGCGATTGAAGCGGAAAAGCTACGGCGAACTTTCCAGCAATCGCGAGGATTTCTGCGCAAAGGGGAAGAGTTCGTCGCCGTCCATGGCGTCGATCTGTTCATTCCTCAGGGCATAATCTTCGGGCTGCTCGGCCACAACGGCGCCGGGAAGACCACCACGATCAAGATGCTCTCGACGCTCTTGATCCCGACCTCCGGCGTCGCGCGGGTGGCCGGCTTCGATGTGATGCGAGAAGAGCGCGAGGTGCGCCGTCGCCTGGGCGTGGTCTTGGGCGGCGACCGCGGCCTCTATAACAAGCTGACGGCGCGCGACAATCTGATCTACTTCGCCCACCTCTACGGCGTGCCGCGCCACGAGGTCGGCCCGCGGGCCGACGCCATGCTCGAACTGGTCGGGCTCGAGGACCGCGGGCGAGATCGCGTCGAGGGCTTCTCGCGGGGCATGAAACAGCGCCTGCACCTGGCCAAGGCGCTGATTCACAATCCACCGGTGCTCTTCCTCGACGAGCCGACGATCGGGCTGGACCCGGCCGCCGCCGTGCGGGTGCGCGAGATCATCGCCGGGCTAGCGCCGGAGCGCACCGTGCTGCTGACCACCCACTACCTGCACGAAGCTGACATGCTTTGCGACCGCATCGCGATCATCGACCACGGCCGGATCATCGTCGAAGACACCCCGGCTGGGATCAAACGCCGGGTCGGCGGCGATCGGCGTCACCAGATCGCCGTGCGTGGCCACCTCAATGGCTGGACCGGCGAGCTGCTCGGCAGCCTGCCGGGCGTGTCCTCCGTGAACCTGGAGCCGGACTGCGACGGCGTGACGACGATCACGCTGGTGGCCTCGGACGGCGTCTCGGTCGATGCGGCGCTGCGCGCGCTCCACCAGACGGACGCGCGGGTCGAGGGCGTGCGAACGGTCGATCTGACGCTCGAGGACGCCTTCCTGGCGCTCACCGAGGCGGGGCCGCAATGAGCGCGGCGTTCGCGATGACGAGCGGCACGCTGCGCGTCTGCCTGGCGACCGCCGCGAGCTACATCCGGCAGACGGTGGCCTACACAATCGAGGTCGTGCGCTGGCCGGCCTTCCCGCTGCTCTTATATCTGAGCCTCTACTTCACCTACCAGGCAGCCGGGCGCGAGACGGCCGGAGACGTCAGCCCGGCGGCGTTCCTGCTGGTCGGCATTTTGGGGATGACACTCTGGAGCTCGGCGATCTGGTCCGGCGGCTACGCGGTCGAGACCGAGCGCTATGCCGGGACGATCAACTCGCTGTTTCTCTCCCCGGCCAGCCGCGGCGCGGTCGTGATCGGCTACTCGCTGGGCGCGCTGGCGATCTTCGTGGCGCCGACGATGGTCGTCGCCCTCGGCATGGCGCTGGTCCTGGGCGTCGACTTCGACGTCGCCGATCCGCTGGCCGTGGTTGCGGCGTTCGGCGCGCTGGTCGTGGCGGCGCTGGCGCTGGCCTATCTGCTGTCCGGGGCGTTCGTGCTAACCCGCCGGGCCAACATGTTCGCCAATTTCCTGCAGACGCCGATCTACCTGTTGAGCGGCATGGCCGTGCCGGTCGACGACCTGCCGCGCTGGTTGCAGTGGTTCGCCTGGGGCTTCCCACTCAGCGGCGGCATGGATGCCCTGCGCGGCGCGCTGCTGACCGGCCAGTCGATCGACGACATCGCCGCCACGCTCGTCCGATTGCTGCTCGTGTCGCTGGCTCTGGTGGTTGCCGGGCAATGGCTGCTGGGAAGGGTAGAACATGCCGCGCGCAATGCTGGCACGCTCGATTTCGAATGAGCTGCGGGCGGCCTGGGTCGCCTGGCTGATGATGTTCCGCGAGCGCTTTTACCTTTACGGGCGCGCCTACGCGCTCGACTGGACACTGCGGCCGATCTTCGAGCTGTCGATCGCCGCACTGATCTATTACCGGGCCGGCAGCGAGCGGATTGCCTACGTCGTCGTGGCGCTGGCAGCCAGCAACCTGCTCTTCAGCGCGATTTACTTTGTCGGCGAGATCCTCGATCGCGAGCGGGTAAAGGGCACTCTGCCGAGCCTCTTCCTGACACCCTGCCGGCGGACCAGCTGGATGGCCGGCTACGCCTTCGCCGGCATCCTGGAGACGCTGGGGCGTGCCTCGGTCGTGCTCGTCGCCGGCATGTTGTTGTTCGACGTCCGGCTAAACCCGAACGTCCCCGGCCTCGCCGTCGTCGTTCCGCTATTCGTGCTCTCGCTCAGCGGGCTGGCGTTGACGCTGTGCGGCATCGGGCTGCTGATCAAGCGCGCCAACGCGCTCTCCAACCTCGTGTCGCCGGTGCTGATTCTCCTCGGTGGAGTTTACTTCCCGGTTTCGACGTTGCCGGATCCACTCTTCTACCTCGCCCGGGCGCTGCCGATCAGCTACGGCATCGAGGCTATCGCCAGACTCGCGATCGACGGTGCGGCGCTATCCGATCTCCAGGATCTGTTGGTGCCTCTTGCCGGCTTCGCGATCGTCTCGCCGGTCATCGGCCTGCTCGCGTTCGACGCGCTGGATACGCTGGTGCGCCAGCGCGGGGAAGTGGAGATCTACTGATGACGACGCGAGTCGTGACCCCGGACGCGGCGGCCAGCGCCGCCGGACCGATCCCGCTCTGGGCGATGCTGGCCGGGGCCGGCATCGGTGGCGTCGGCAACGTGATCACCCGCCTGGCGATTCCCTGGTTCGTGCTGGAGACGACCGGCAGCGCGGCGCGCACCGGTCTCGTCGCCGCGACCGAGCTGATCCCCCTGATCATTGCCGGAATGCTGGGCGGCACGCTGGTCGATCGCGTCGGCTTCAAGCGCACGAGCGTGATCTCCGACCTGGCGAGCGGCGTGACGGTCGCCTTGATCCCGGCGCTGTACTTCACGATTGGGCTGCAGTTTTGGCAGCTGCTGGTACTGGTCTTCGCCGGCGCGCTGCTGGACTCCCCGGGCCAGACCGCCCGGCGCAGCTTCATCCCCGAGCTTGCCGCCGCGGCCGGCATGTCGCTGGCCAGGGCCAACGGCTACTTCGGCGCGATTCTTCGCTCGACCGGACTGATCGGCCCGCCGATCGCCGGGGTGCTGATCGCCTACCTGGGCGCTGCGCCGTTGCTCTGGATCAACGCAGCGACCTTCGCCATCTCCGCGCTGATCACGGCCGCGCTGGTGCCGGCGAGTCTCGAACCGGTTCCCGAGGCGGCCGACGCGCCGGGATCGTATCTGGCGGACTTGAAATCCGGGCTACTCTGGATCTGGCGCAACCCGCTGATCCGCACGCTGGTCGCGATGATCCTGGTGACCAATCTGATCGAATCGCCATTGGTGATCGTGCTGACCGTCTACGGCCGCGAGGTGCTGAACAGCTCGGTTGCGCTGGGCCTGCTGCTGGGTGTCTTCAGCGTCGGCGCGGTTACGGGCGCGGTAGCCAGCGGAGCCTTCACCGAGCGCCTGCCGACGCGTTGGGTGCTGGCGCTTGGGTTCCTCGGGATCACGCTTGTCTACGCCGTGATGGCGGTCCAGTTGCCGCTGGCCATGATCCTCGTTGCGGTCGCCGTGACCGGCGTCTCAGCCGGGCCGATAAACCCGGTGCTGGACACGATCTTCCAGGAGCGCGTGCCGGCGCACATGCGTGGCCGGGTGTTTGGGATGCGCTCGGCGCTGATGCTGTCGGCGATGCCGCTGGGCGTGCTGGGCGGCGGCGCGCTGATCGACCTGGCCGGCATCACGGCGACGCTGGTGGTGCAGATCGGCGCGATGCTGCTCGCGGTTATCTGGATCGTGCTATCCCCGACGCTCAGGGGCATCGACCGCTGAGCGGCTAGCTCACGACGATGGCATGGCGTATTCCGGAGGCCGCTCGCGCGGTCTCTCTCGCTTGCGGTTGCCGGTGAAGACATAGACGGCCAGAGCAAGACCGATCAACGCCACGATGTCTCCGATGACCGCGTCGATGATGTAGTGGTTGCCGGTCAGGACCACCGAGGAGGTCATCAGGATCGGCAGGGTCGCCCCGAACAGCTTGAACGTCCAGGAGCGCGCGTGGCGCACGACCGCGATCGCCATCAGCAGGTTCCAGCCCACATGCAGGCTGGGCACTGCGGCGTACTTGTTCGCCAGCCCCGAGGGCAGCAGCACCGACTTGGAGTAGGAGCGCTGCTGGATCGTGTCGACGAAGCCAAATTCGGGCACGAAGCGTGGCGGAGCTACCGGGAAGAAGGCGAAGAAGAGCAGCGCAATCGCGCCTGAGATCAGCAGCGCGTTGCGGTAGGTGATGTATTCCTT
>DATGQR010000223.1:0-6255 GCA_035304105.1 Thermomicrobiales bacterium
GGCGAAGGTGAGGTAATTGCCCGTCAGTTCAAACACCGGCTCGTAGGGACGGATCAGCGTGCCCTCGGGCATGCCGCGCATGCTGACATCGCGGCCCTCAAGGAGCGCGAAGACTTCTTCCAGACCCGCGAAGACCGCCCACGGGAAACCGTCCGGCAGGCTCTTGACGGCGAACTCCGCCCGCACAACCGGGTTTCGCCCGGCCTGCTCGAGGATCTCGACCGTGCGCTCGAAGTAGACGTCCGCAGTGCGCCCGGACAGGATATCCTCGACGTCGGCCTGGTAGAAGGTCGGTCGCCTCGATCCGCTCCCCCGTGTCGTCTCGCTCATTGCCGCTCCTTCATGCTCGGGCAACTTGTTCTCGATGTGAGTGTAAGCGGTCGACCCGCGCTTGACGCTCGCCGGGCCGCCCCAGTAGAGTGTACGTACATCTACGGAGTAGGCTGAAAGGATCCAACCGTGAGTATCGACACCGGGCAGGGCGTCCTCTCCCGCGAAGCGATCGAGCGCCTGCTCGGCGGCTCGCCGCCACTGCTTGAGGGCATGCCCGACCCGGCCGCGCAGATCCAACCCAACGGCGTAGACATTACCATCGAGAGCGTCTCGCGCTACCGCGGTCCCGGCCGCCTGGCGCGCACCAACGCCGGGCGCGTGCTCCCGGAAACCCAGGAGCTGCCTTTTGACGACGATGGCTCGCTCTGGCTCCCCGAGGGCGCCTACCAGGTGCGCTTCAACGAGACGGTGCACCTTCCGACCTGGTTGATGGCCTACGCCCGGCCGCGCTCGAGCCTGCTACGGTCCGGCGTCGCACTCCATACGGCCGTCTGGGACGCCGGCTACTCCGGCCGCGGCATCTCGCTAATGGTCGTCTACCACCCGGCTGGCTTCACGCTGGAGCGCGACGCCCGCATCTGCCAGCTCGTCTTCCACCCGCTGACGGCCGCGACAAATCAGGGCTACCAGGGCGCCTACCAGCACGAGGGCGCCATCGCCTACCGGTAACTGCCGGCAACTGTGCAGAACCAATCGACTCCCCCGACTGGGCCGCCCTCCGGCGCCATCCGGGCCGCGATTTCGCCGCGTTGATACAATTTCAGGCGGTCTTGTGCCGACTGGGTGAGGGAGCGGTCATTGCTGGGTTCTGAACGGTTTCTGCGCGCCTGCCGGCGCGAGCAGGTGGATCGCACGCCGGTATGGTTTATGCGACAGGCAGGCCGTTACCAGGCCGCTTACCGCGAGATCCGCGCTCAACACACCCTCCTCGACATCGTCGCCAGCAGCGAGCTCTCCGCCCGCGTCACGATGATCCCGATCGAGAACATGCCGGTCGACGCCGCCATCATCTTCGCCGACATCCTGCCGCCGCTGGTGCCGATGGGCATGCAGCTCGAGTTCGCCAGGGGCGAGGGCCCGGTCCTCCACAACCCGATCTCCAACCGCTCCGACATCGAGGCACTCAAGCCCTACGACCCCGGCGCCGAGCTGAGATCGACGCTGGACGCTATCTCGAGCGTGCGCCAGATGCTGGGCGAGCGCGCCGCACTCATCGGCTTCGCGGGCGGCCCCTTCACCCTGGCCAGCTACATGATCGAGGGTGGCTCGTCGCGCAACTACGTCAAGACCAAGCAGCTCATGTACGCCGACGAAGCGGCCTGGGGCCTGCTAATGGCGAAGCTCGGCGACATGACTGCCGACTACCTCATCGCCCAGATCGCCGCCGGCGCCCAGTGCGTCCAGCTGTTCGACTCCTGGGCCGGCGCGCTCGGGCCGGACGACTACCGGCGCTACGTCCTGCCAACGACACGCACGATCATCGAGCGGGTCAAGGCTGTCAGCGATGTGCCAGTCATCCTCTTTGGCACCAACACCAGCGGGATGCTGGACGCCATCACCGCCGCCGGCAGCGACGTCGTCGGCGTCGACTGGCGCATCTCGATCGACAAGGCATGGGGTGAGATCGGCGCGGACCGGGCGGTCCAGGGCAATCTCGACCCGGTGCGCCTCTTTGACTCCGGCGAGAGCCTGAAGGCGGCCGTCAAGGCGATCCTCGACGAGGTCGGCAACCGCCCGGGTCACATCTTCAACCTGGGCCACGGCATCCTGCCGGGGACGCCGGAAGAGAATGTGCGAACAGTGGCAGAGCTGGTCCACCAGCTGAGTGAAAGACAGCACTAATGGCACAGAGCGGGAAGAACATCGGCGTGCTCATCATGGCCTACGGTGGGCCGAACTCGCTGGATGAGGTCGAGCCCTTCCTGGCCGATATTCGCCGCGGACGCCCCACCCCCAAGGAACTGCTGGACGAGATCACCGAACGGTACAGGGCTATCGGCGGGCGCTCGCCGATCCTCGAACTGACCACCGCGCAGGCCAAGAGCATCGAGCGCGAGCTGAACGCAACCGGCGACGGCAATACCTACCGCTGCTACGTCGGCATGCGTCACTGGCACCCCTACATCGAAGAAGTCGTCCCGCAGATCCTCAAGGACGGCGTCGACCTGATCGTCGGCGCGGTTATGGCGCCGCACTTCAGCCGCATGAGCGTCGGCGCCTATATGGGCAAGCTGGAGAAGGCACTGAAGGAGAGCGGGGCCGAGGTCCCGGTCGCTCAGGTGCGCACCTGGAAGGCCGAGCCGGACTTCATCAACTCGGTCGTGGCCAAGATCGAAGCGGCGTTCGCAGAGCACTTCTCTGACCGCCAGTGGGATGACGTCGTCGTGCTGTTCACGGCCCACAGCCTACCGGCGCGTGTCGAAGAATCGGGCGACCCGTACCGCCAGGAGATCCTGGCCTCGGTCGAGCTGGTTGCCGAGCAGATGGGCCTTACCAACTACCGCTTCGCCTTCCAGAGCCAGGGCGCGACGGCGGACCCGTGGCTTGGCCCGTCGGTCGAAGAGACGCTGGACGAATTCGAGAGCGACGGCGTCAAGGACATGCTGATCGTGCCAATCGGCTTCGTCTGCGACCACGTCGAAGTGCTCTTCGACATCGACATTGAGCACAAGGAGCAGGCCACCGAAAAGGGTATCCGGCTGGAACGCACCGAGATGCTCAACGACGATCCCGGGTTGGCGAAGGCCGTCGCCAACGCCGTCCGCGCGGCGGTGGCGGAAGCCGCCTGAGGAATGCCTACCCGCGTCCTGGTCATCGGCGGTGGCATCTCCGGACTGGCCGCCGCCGTTACGCTTCGCGAGGCCGGCGTCGATGTCGCGTTACTCGAAGCCAGCGACCGCCTGGGCGGACCGGTCTACACCCAGCGGCGCGACGGTTTCATCATCGACGCCGGGCCGGACTCCTTCCTCTCGTCCAAGCCGGGCGGTATCGACTTCGCGCGCCGCCTGGGGGTCGAGGACCAGATCGTGGGCACGGCGCCCGACGGCGGCGGCACCTTCATCGTCCACCAATCGCGCATGGTGCCTCTGCCCGAGGGCATCACGATGCTCGTGCCGACCCAATTCCGGCAGATCCTGGAGTCGCCGCTGCTCAATCTACCCGGCAAGCTGCGCCTGCTGGCCGACTACTTCATCCCGGCCCGGCGCAGCGACGATGATGAGCCGGTCGGTGCGTTCATGCGCCGGCGCGTCGGGCAGCAAGCCTTCGAGAATCTGGCCGAGCCACTGCTGTCCGGCATCTTCGCCGGCGACGCCAATCAGCTGAGCATCCTCTCGACCTTCCCGCGCCTGCGCGAGGCGGAACAACGCCACGGTGGCTTGATTCGCGCGGCCCTGGCCGCCCGACGCGCACCAGTGCGGTCACCATCCGGAGGCGCCCACACGCCATTCGTCAGCTTCCGCGAAGGTCTGGGAACGATCGTCGAAGCGGCCGCAAGGCGAATCGGCGAAGACCGCATCCACCTCAACACTGCGGCGATGTCGCTGGAACGCCACCTTGACGGGGGATTCAGCGTCACGACCGCCGACGGCCAACGCTTCGATGGGGATGCGGTCATTCTGGCGACGCCGGCCGGGCCGACTGCTGACCTGCTGGAGGAGCACGCACCAGACGCCGCGCGGCTACTCCGCGAGATCCCCTACGTGTCCTCGGCAACGGTTTCGATGGCGTTCCGCGAGCGCGACGTGCGGGAACGCGCCGGTGGCCGCGGCTTCGTCGTGCCGCGAGTGGAGGGCTTCGACCTCACGGCCGTGACCTGGTCGAGCCGCAAGTTTGCCGGCCGCGCGCCCGAGGGACGGGCGCTGCTGCGCGGCTTCGTGGGTCGCGCCGGGAACGAGGAGCCGGCCTTTCTCCCGGACGATCGCGTGATCGAGATCGTGCGCCGCGACCTGGCGGCGATCACCGGCCTGGTGGCCGAGCCGCTTTTCGCCCGGGTCTTCCGCTGGCACCACGCCATGCCCCAATACCACGTGGGACACCGCGACCGCGTCGCGGCGATCGAGCGCGCCATCGGGGCAGTACCTAATCTTGTCGTCACTGGCGCCGCCTACCACGGCGTCGGCATCCCGGACTGCATCAGCAACGCCACCGCCGTCGCACGCAGTCTCCTCACAGGACTCGCCGCTCGCTAGTCGTGCCCGCATCTCGTTCAATCCAGGGTCGTCTTGTTGCTGGCTGACAGCCACGCGGCTTGAAGGCGCGCTTTGGAACACGTGTGTTGAGCTAGAGTCGCTCGTAGCGGTCCACGTTCAGGACAAAGACGACGGCGCCACCGACCTCGACCTCAAGCAACTCGGGCGTGTACCAGGGATAGTGCTCGGGATCGCCCCCAAGGACAAGTGGCACCATGCGGCGCTGGCACTTTTCCTCGGCGATCGCCAGCCACTCGTCGACACGCTCGTCGTCGACGCCGCTGATCAACGTCGTCTGGCCCTGCCGCAGCAGTCCACCGGACGTCGCGACGGTCGTCACCCGAAAATCACGCTCGACGAGCGCGGAGACCAGAACCGGAGCGTCCTGATCCTGGACGATGGCTATCAGTAGCTTCACACGCACCTCCTCCGGCCCGTTGCGCTGGCCCAGACCTGGTCCAATGATCGCAGCCCGGTCGTCACGACATACACAGCTTTCCAGCACGGCCGCCGACGGCCTTGATCATACTCACTCATGGCCTCTCCGTGTTCGAGCCGCCCGCGACAGGCGCCCCCGTCAGAGCCCCCATATCAGCCAGATGTAGATCGGCGTCACCGCCAGAAGCACGAGGTTCAGCGGACCTCCGACGCGTACGAAATCAGTGAAGCGGTAGCCGCCCGGGCCGTAGACCATCGTGTTGGTCTGGTAGCCCACCGGCGTGGTGAAGGACGTCGATGCCGCAAACATGATCGCCAGCACGAACGCCTTCTCGTCGAGTCCCAGAGCGCTCGCCGTGCTGATCCCGATCGGCACCATCACGACGACGGCGGCATTGTTCGAGATGAACTCCGTCAGGATCGACGTGGCCCCGTAGAAAATATAGAGCACGGCCAGCGAGGGAACGTAGTCGGCGGCGTCGACCACTAGATCGGCCAGCAACTCGGCGCCGCCGGTGTTCTCCAGTGCGATGCCGACCGGGATCATCCCAGCAAGCAGGAAGATCACGTCCCAGCGAATCGACTCGTGCAGTTCCTGGACGTTCAGGCAGCCGGTCAGCACCATCAGCACGGCGCCGACCATCGCCGTCACCAGAATTGGCTGTCCCAGCGCGGCAACTAGCACAACTCCGATGATGATCGCCAGCGCCACCGGGATCTTATGCGTGCGGAAGTGCTCGATGCGCGGTTCTTCGGTGACGATGAAGCCTGGCTCGCGCTTCATCCGCTCGATTGCTTCTGGCGGGCCCTGCAGCAACAGCGTGTCGCCGAACTCGAAGCGCACGCTGCCCAGGCGCTGGCGGATGACGCGCCCATCCCTGCGCATTGCGATTACGGTCGTGTCGAAGCGGTTGCGAAAATTGGTCGAGAGCAGCGTTCCGCCGATGAGGTCGGAGTTCGGCCCGATGACGACCTCCAGCAGCCTGATCTCGTGCGGCAGTTCATCAGTCTCCTGCAGGCGCTGCTGGGCCGCAATCGCCAGCCGGCGGTCGTCGCGGATCGCCAGTAGGCTCTCGGCGCTGCCCAGGACCAGCAGGAGGTCGCCGGCACGCAGGATCGTGTCGCTTCGCACGCCCATGATGCGCTCGTCGCCTCGCAATATCTCCAGCAGCTGGATGCCGAATTCTTGGCTGAGCGCCGCTTCCGCGACCGTCTTGCCGACCAGCTCCGACTCGGCCGGGATGATCAGTTCGCTGATGTAATCGCTCACCATGTAGGTGTCCTCGGGGTGCCC
>DATGQR010000224.1:0-8241 GCA_035304105.1 Thermomicrobiales bacterium
ACGCTGAGCGACCTCCGACAGCTCCGGCTTGCGCGAGAGTGGCAGCACCGCGACCTTGTAGGGCGCGATCTCCGGTGCAAAGCGCATCACGACCCGGCTGGACGCCTTTCCGTTGGCGTCGACCGTCTCCTCCTCGTCGTACCCCTCGAGCAGGGCGATCAGCAGCAGCTGGTCCACGCCGAAGGTCGGCTCGACGACGTGCGGGATGAAGTGCCGGTCGTTGGCCTGGTCGTAGTAGGTCAGGTTCAGCCCGGAGCCTTCCTGGTGCATGCGCAGGTCGTAATCGCCGCGGTAGGCCAGGCCGGTCAGTTCCTTCCAGCCGAACGGGAACAGGTACTCCAGGTCGACCGTGCGCTTCGAGTAGTGCGAGAGTTCCTCGGGGCCGTGCTCGCGAGCCCGGATGTGCTCGTCTTTGATCCCGAGCGAGCGCACGAAGTCACGCTGCTCCTCCAGCCACATTTCGAACTCCGCCTCCCAGGTCGACTCCTCGATGAAGTACTCGATCTCCATCTGCTCGAACTCCAGCAGGCGGAAGATGAAGTTGCCCGGCGTGACCTCGTTGCGGAAAGCCTTGCCGATCTGGGCGATGCCGAAGGGAATTTTCTGGCGGCTGGACTGCAGGATGTTGCGGTACTGCATGAAGATCGACTGGGCCGTCTCCGGGCGCAGGTAGACCGGCGTCGAGGACTCGTCCACCGGACCGATCTGCGTGCGAAACATCAGGCTGAACTTGCGCGCTGGCGTCCAGTCATGGTTGCCGCAATTCGGACAGCGGATGCCCCGCTCCTCAATGATCCGCGACATCTCTTCGACCGGCAGCCCCTCGGCCTGCTCGCCGGTCGCCTCCTCGATCAGCGTGTCAGCGCGGAAGCGGCTGCGGCAGACGCGGCAGTCCACCTCCGGGTCATTGAACTCCGAGACGTGCCCGCTCACCTCCCAGACGCGCGGGTTGAGCAGAATAGCGCCGTCCATCCCGACGATGTCCTGGCGCTGGTGGACGAAGCGTCTCCACCAGAGATCTTTGATGTTGCGGCGCATCTCGACTCCCAGCGGGCCGTAGTCCCAGGTATTGGCGAGACCTCCATAGGGCTCGCTGCCCTGGAACACGAACCCGCGACGCTTCGCGAGCGAAACGATCGTCTCCATCGACACCCGGCTGGCTTTCGCCTCGGCCATGGTGCTCTCCCTTCTCAGTTCAGCATCACACGGTCATGGAATCGGGTTGGGGTGCTGGGCGCCGCGCTCCGGCGCCTAGGTACCGACTGGGGATGTCTCGGCGTCGCGCAGCACCGTGTGGGGCGGAGCGCTATTCTCGCGGAGCTGGTCGGCAAGGTCCTCGTAGACCTGCGTCGTGGAAATGCTGACATGCCCGAGCAACTCCTGCACGTCGCTCAAGTCACGGCCTTCGAGGATCTGGTGCGCCGCGAAGGAGTGGCGCAAGGTGTGCGGCGTGATGTCGTCGAACCCGGCACGCTCGGCGTAGGTCTTGAGAATCAGCCAGAACCCCTGGCGCGTCAGGCGCCGGCCCCGGTGGTTCAGAAACAACGCCTGGACGGCCGTCCCGTCCGGCTTCTCGGCCGGCTTGCGCTCGTTCAGGTAGGCCGAGATCGCCGCCACGACGTCTGGGCCGATCGGCACCACGCGCTTGCGGTCGGCGCGCCCCACCATGATCGCCGGCATCTCATCCAGGCGCACGTCGTCCACATCCAGGCTCACCAGCTCGGACACGCGGATTCCGGTCGCATAGAGCAGGCGCAGCATCGCCACGTCGCGGACCATCTCCTCGCCGTCCTGGAGTTCGGGCTGTTCGAGCAGGCGGTCGATCTCTTCGCGCGTGAGCGCCTTGGGAATGGACTTGGCTACCTTGGGAGTCGTCATCTTGGCCGACGGGTCGGACTTGACGATCTGTTGTTCGACGAGATAGGTACAGAAAGTCCGGATCGCCGCCGTCTTGCGGGCCACCGTCGAGGCCGCGTAGCCGCGCTCGCGCAGATGCACCTCGAAGGCTTGCACGTCGTCGTCGGTCAGGACGGTCCAGGTCGGCACGCGCCGCTCATCGAGGAACGCGGCGAACTGGCCCAGGTCATTCCCGTACGCCGAGATCGTATTCGCCGAAAACCCCCGCTCGCTGGCAAGCTCACTTAGGAATCTGTCGATAACTTCTCGCACGAACTAACCCGTCCCGTCGTGTCCCCCGAGCCGCACGGAACTCCCGTTTGGTTCGTAATGGCCCCTACTACCGGTCCAGCCCAGAGAGTTTAGAGCAATTCGGCTGCTGGCGTATAGTGCAGCCCAAATGCGTCCGCCACCGCCTGGTAGGTCACCTCACCCTGATAGACGTTGAGACCACGCTCCAGGGGCGGGCACTCGCGCAACGCGTCCACCCCAAGGTCGGCCAGCATCAATCCGTAGGGCAGCGTCGCATTCGACAGCGCGATCGTGCTCGTCCGCGGCATCGCGCCCGGCATGTTGGTGACACAGTAGTGCGTCACCTCCCCCACCCTGTACACCGGGTCGCTGTGGCTGGTCGGCCGGGCGGTCGCGACGCAGCCACCCTGGTCGATGGCCACGTCGACGATCACCGCGCCGTCGCGCATCGAGGCCACCATATCGTCCGTCACCAGTTTGGGCGCCTTCGCACCGGGAATCAAGACGCCGCCGATCAGCACATCACAATCGGCGACCGCTTCGGCGACCGCCGAGCGATTGGACATCAGCGATGTGAAGCGCCCGTGCATGACCAGATCGAGGTACCGCAGGCGGTCCGCCGAGATGTCGAGCACCGTCACGTTCGCGCCCATGCCCAGCGCGACCTGGGCCGCGTTCGTCCCGACGACGCCGCCCCCGATAATCACCACGTCGGCTGGCGGGACGCCCGGCACGCCGCCGAGCAGCTTGCCCCGCCCACCCAGGTATTTCGCCAGGTAGTAAGCGGCCACGTGAATCGCCATGCGCCCAGCCACCTCGCTCATCGGCGTCAGCAGCGGCAGCGTATGGTCTTCCAGCTCGACCGTCTCGTAGGCGATCGCCGTCACGCCGCGCTCGATCAACGCAAGCGTCAGCGCCTCCTCGGCGGCCAGGTGCAGATAGGTGTAGAGGATCTGGCCTTCGCGCATACAGTCATATTCCGAAGGGATCGGCTCCTTGACCTTGACGATCATGTCGGCCGCGGCCCAGATCTCGGCCGGATCGCGCACGATCGTCGCGCCAGCTGCCTCGTACTCCGCGTCCGAGAAGCCGCTGCCGGCCCCGGCCATCGTTTCGACGAGCACATCGTGCCCGTGAGCGATATACTCGGCTACCCCTGCGGGGGTGGTCGAAACCCTGTTCTCGTTGTCCTTGATTTCCTTCGGGATCCCAATTCGCATCGTCGGTCCGTAACCCTTCGATCCCACCGCAGAGACGCCAGACTTCGCCGCCAGACAGGCTGGGGATTCTAGCATAGCGTCAGAGCCTGTCTTTTGGAAGAATCAGGACTATTCGCGTAACTGGCGCGTTGACGCGTCGTTCCCAGGATAGGTACGATGCGATCATGAGTGGCCCAGTGCGCGGCTCATCACAAGCAAGGAACTGCCCGCCTGGCCGGGCACTTGGCAAAGAACAGCGACACCAATGCTCACAGCCTTACTGATTATTCCGATCCTGACGTTTCTGATCTTCGTCCACGAGCTGGGCCACTTCGTCATGGCCCGGCGCGCTGGCGTCAAGGTCGAGGAGTTCGGCTTTGGCCTGCCCCCGCGCATTTGGGGTATCCAGCGCGGCGAGACGCTCTGGTCGATCAACTGGATCCCGCTCGGCGGCTTCGTGCGCGTCCTCGGCGAGGATGGCAAGAACGACAGCGACCGCTCCATGCAATCCAAGACCGCCGGCCAGCGCGCCAAATTCCTGGCGGCCGGCTCGATCATGAACTTCATCACCGCGTTCATCCTGATCGCCATTCTGCTCTTCGTCCAGGGCGAGCCGACCACCAACCTCTATGTCACCGAGGTCCTCGACGACTCGCCGGCCGCCGTCGGCGGTATCCTGCCCGGCGACCAGATCATCGAAGCCGGCGGCCGCGATACCGACTCGACCGGAGATTTCCGCAGCGCCACCAGCGAGCACCACAACGAGCCGATGAGCGTCACCGTGCTGCGCGCTGGCGAGACGGTGACGACCGAGGTCATCCCCGATCCCAACCGGCCGGTCGAGCTCGGAGCCACCGGCGTGCGCATCGCCGACGTCACCCGCACAGACATCGTGTTCGATGAGGTGCCCGAGGGCTCGCTGGCCGCGGAGATGGGCTTCGAAGCGGGCGACCGCATCGTCTCCATCGGAGACACGCGCGTCATCGACATCATCAGCTATGAGTTCGCGCTGGAGCGCCATCTCGGCGAGACGGTGACCGCCACGGTCGTGCGCGACGGCGACTCCATCCAGATCCCGGTCGACGTGCCGGATACGCTGGCCGACGGCGACGAGACGCTCGGCGCGACGGTGATCGCCAAGATCAAGTTCCAGCGCCCCAGCCCGGTGCGCGTGATCCCGATGGCGGTCGGCCAGTTCTTCGACTACATCGAGCTGATGATCGAGGGTCTGATCATGATCCTCAACGGCGAGGTGCCGCTTTCGCAGGTTTCCGGGCCGATCGGCATGGGCCAGCTGACCTCCGAGATCGTCGAGGAATCCACCGTGCCGCCGTGGGTGGCCGTGATGACGATCACGATCGTCCTGTCGCTCAACCTGGGATTGCTCAATCTGCTGCCGCTCCCGGCGCTGGATGGCGGCCGGCTGCTGTTCGTGGCCATCGAAGTCCTGCGCCGCGGCAAGCGCGTGGCGCCGGAGAAAGAGGGCCTGGTGCACTTCGTCGGGCTGGTCGTCCTGCTCGGTTTCATGCTCCTGATCGCATTCGTCGACATCGAGCGCATCATTACGGGCCAATCGTTCATACAATAGGGGCGGACAGGTTCGATCCGGCGAGCCGGTCATCGCTCAAGCAAGCTGCTGGGAATCACCTGGAGGGACTCTCATGACGTTACTCGCCCCCCGGCGCCTCACTCGCCCGGTCTACGTCGGTGACGTGCGCATCGGCGGCGGCGCGCCAATCGTCGTCCAGTCAATGACGACCACCGACACGCGGGACCCCAAAGCTACCCTGCGCCAGATCCACGAACTGGCCGACGCGGGCTGTGAGATCGTCCGGGTTGCCGTTCCCGACCGGGTGGCCGCCGCGGCGCTACCGGACATCGTCCCGCACTCGCCGGTTCCGCTGATCGCCGACATCCATTTCGAGCACACCCTGGCGCTCTCGGCGCTCGACGCCGGCATCCACGGCCTGCGCCTCAACCCCGGCAACATCCGCAAGCCCGAGGACGTCCGCGAAGTCGTGCGCAAGGCCAAAGAGCGCGAAGTGCCGATCCGCATCGGCGTCAACTTCGGCTCGGTTCCGCCGATGTCCAAGGAGTTCGTCGACGAGATGGCCGAGCAGGGCGCCAATCAGATCGAGCTGATCGCCGAGCACATGGTCAGGACGGCCGAGGGGCATATCAAGATCCTCGAAGATCTCGACTTCGATAACATCAAGATCTCGCTCAAGGCCTTCGAGGTGCCGGTGCTGATCGAGGCCTACAAGCGCATGGCGCCCCGTAACATGTACCCGTTCCACATCGGCGTCACCGAGGCCGGCACGCCGCGCACCGGCACGATCCGCTCTTCAGTCGGCCTGGGCACCTTGCTCTCGCTCGGCCTGGGCGACACAATGCGCGTCTCGCTGACCACCGACCCGGTGGAAGAGGTCTTCGTCTGCTACGAGATCCTCAAGAGCCTGGGGCTGCGCGAGAAGGGCGCCACAATGGTCGCCTGCCCGACCTGCGGCCGGCTAGAAGTCGACCTTTTCACGCTCGCCGACAAGGTGGATGAGTACCTGCGCACGATCGACGAGCCGATCAAGGTCGCCGTCATGGGCTGCGTCGTCAACGGGCCGGGCGAAGCCCGCGACTCGGACATCGGACTGGCCGCCGGGCGCGGCAAGGGCGTCATCTTCCGCAAGGGCGAGATCATTCGCCGCGTCGACGAAGCCGAGATGTTCGACGTCCTCAAGGCCGAGATCGACGCCCTGGTGGCGGAGCGCCGCGGAGAGCGCGAGCCTGCTACCGTTTAGTTCGCTCACTCAAATGTGGACCACCGCGCAGCGCGTCCCCGAACCCCTTCGGTTCGGGCGCGCTGCGTTCCTTTTGTGCACCTAGTCGTCAGGTCGTAGGCGCCGGCTGCTTCGAACCGGCGGGCTCGACCGGGATTTCGATCTTGAAGGTCGAGCCCTCGCCAACGCGGCTGCTTGCCCTGACCGTCCCGCCGTGCGCCTGGACCACGTGCTTGACGATCGCCAGGCCAAGCCCGGTGCCGGGGTGCGACCGCGAGCGGTCCACCTTGTAGAAGCGCTCCCAGATGCGCTCCAGGTCGTCCGCCGGGATGCCGACTCCGCTATCGCGCACCGAGAAGTGGGCCCGGTCACCTGCCAGCCGCGCCGAGATGCGCACCCAGCCGCCCGCCGGCGTGTGCACGATCGCGTTCTGGACGAGGTTCATCAGCGCCTGCTTCATGCGGCGCTCGTCCGCCACCAGATCGAACGGCTCAGCGTCCTCATCGACCTCCAGCCGCACCCGCTGGCGCTCGGCGATCGGCGACATGCGCGCCAGCACGTCCTCCAGGAGGGTCGCCGAGCTCACTCGGGAGGGCATCAGCGGCGCGCGCCCGGACTCAAGCTGCGTCAGTTGCAGCAGATCCCCGACCAGCTCGGTCATCGAATCCACCTCGGCGTCGATCTTCTCCAGGAACTCGCGCTCCTCGCTCGTCTCTTCCGACAGGTCGAGCAGCGTCTCGGTCAGGATCTTGATCGTCGAGAGCGGCGTGCGCAGCTCGTGGGAGACATTCGCCACAAAGTCCCGGCGCAGCGTCTGCAGCCGCGTCAGCTCGGTGACGTCGCGCATCAGTACCAGCGCCTGCGGAGGGGAATCAGAGACGCGCGCGACGATGGCGTCGACCAGCCGCCCGTCGCCCGGCGCTTCCAGCGAGTGGCGGTGCTCCTGGCCGGTCCGCAGACAATTGAAGAGGGCATCAGTCAGTTCGTAGTCGCGCACGGCGACGATGAACGAGCGCCCGATCGGGTTGCGACCGCCCACCAACGTGGCCGCGGCGACGTTGGCATAGATCACTTCGCCGTCCTCGGCGACCAGCATCACGCCGTCGGAGAGCCGGTCGAGCAGCCGCGCCTGGCGGTCCGCCTCAGCCCGCTCCCGCTCGACGCGGGAGCGCTCCAGCTCCAATGCCCGGAACACGTTCGAGCGTGCGCTGTCGATCTCGTCGAAGGAGCCGGCCGCATCGATGCGCCGCGCCAGGATCTCCGGGTCGATGCTCAAGACCATGCCGAGGTCTTCGAGCCGGCGCCGCGCGTGAATCGCAAAGCCCAACCCCAGCCCGATCGCGGCAACGCCCCCGGCGGCCACGCCGATCCCGGGCGCACCCAGCCACCGTCCGGCCAGCGCTCCAGCCAGAACGACGATGACTGGCAAGATGAACTGGAGTCGCAGGCCCATCATGCCGCCTGCCTACGCTTCGAAGCGGTAGCCGACTCCGCGTACCGTCACGATGCGCTCGGGGCGGGAGGGGTCGACCTCGATCGCCTCGCGCAGCGCGCGGATGTGAACGTCGACCGTGCGCTCGTCGCCGACGAAGTCGCTGCCCCAGGCGCCGTCCAGCAGTTGCCTGCGCGTGAGCGCCAACCCGCGGTTGCGGACGAGATATGCCAGCACGTCAAACTCCCGCGGCCGCAGCGACAGCTCTGCTTCCCCCAGCCAGGCCCGCCTCGCCTCCGGCGAGATGCGGAGATTGCCGGACTCCACCACGCTCGCGGCCGGCTGGGCGAGTTCCCCGCCACCGCGGCGCAGCAGCGCCCGCACGCGCGCCTGCAGCTCGCGCAGGCTGAAGGGCTTGGTGAGGTAGTCGTCGGCCCCGATCTCCAGCCCCAGCACGCGGTCGACCTCCTCGCCGCGCGCCGTCAGCATCATGATCGGCACGTTGGATTGACTGCGCACCCGCCGGCAGACCTCGAAGCCATCCAGCCCCGGAAGCATCACGTCGAGGATCACGAGATGCGGCTGGTCGCGCTCGACGCGCTGAATCGCGCCATGACCGTCATGCTCGACCAGCACGGTGTAACCCTGGCGCTCCAGGTTGAACTTCAGCGCCTCGGCGAGATTCTTCTCA
>DATGQR010000225.1:0-7028 GCA_035304105.1 Thermomicrobiales bacterium
CCTGCGGCCCATGCAGCGGCTTTTCAGTCAGCGGGAGATCAGTGACTTCGGTTCGCTCTTTCGAGAAGAACAGCGTGCCGATCATGACGATGAAGAAGAGCGCGCCGCTGATGCCCATCATCGAGCCGCCGATCGCCGTCAGCGCATTCGAGAGATCCCAGCCCGGCAGTTCGTAGGCCGCTTCGCCGATCGCGGTACGGCGCGGCATCGCCTCCAGACCACCGGAAATCTGCCCGCGCGCGAAGATCAACACCCCGATCGCCCAGAGCCAGCCCTGGATGAGCGCCAGGCGCGGCTGGAACAGCTTCTTGCCGCTCAGGAACGGCACCAGCCAGTAGCACACGCCGATGATCGTCAGCGCCACCGCCGTCCCGACCGTCAGGTGAAAGTGGCCGGGGACGAACGCAGTGTTGTGGACGACCAGATTCACCGTATAGCTGGCGTTGATCAACCCGGTCGCGCCGCCCAGCGTGAAGACGAGCATCGACAGGAGCTGGGCGTTGACCGAAGGGTTGCTCCACGGGAGCGCGAAGATCCAGCCGAACAAGCCCTTACCGCCCGCCTTGCGCCCTCCGTTCTCCAGCGCGGCCATCACCGAAAACGCCGTGATCAGGCTCGGGAAGAAGATCACGAAGGTCAGCACCAGGTGGATCGCCTTCATCGCCGCGGAGATGCCCGGGTCGGTGTACTGGTGGTGCAGGCCGGTCGGGATCGAGAAGAGCAGGAAGAGGATGAAGGTCAAGCGCGTCAGGCCGTCGCTGAAGAGACGCCCGCCGACCTGGCGCGGGATGAACATGTACCAGGAGATATACGCCGGCAGCAGCCAGAAGTAGACGATGGCATGCCCGGAAAACCAGAACAGGATGCGGTTTAGCTGAGGATCGGTATGATCGACTATCCCGAGCGACCAGGGCAGCACGAAGAACAGCACCTCGACGGCGAGGCCGAGCGAGGCCAGCCCCCACATGATGTAGGTCGTCAACGCCAGAAACGAGGGGAGCGGAATGCGCTCGGTGGGGTTATCGGCGCGCCATCGGCGATAGGTCATCACCAGATTGGCGAGCAGGAGCCAGGTCGACACCACCAGGAAGACCGCCGCCAGGTAGAACAGCGGATTGGCTTCCATCGGCGTGTAGAAGGTGAACAGGACGGTGGCCTCGTTCATCAGCAGGATGATCGCGCCCAGCCCCAGCCCGGCAGCCAGGAACCAGAACGAGCCCTGCAGGAGCATCGTGCTGGCCAGCGGGCGCTGGTAACCGCGAATCGAGATTAGCGCCGCGATCACGTTGCCGAAGGCGAAGGTGAACACCAGCGCCAGGGTGACGCCATGGATCGATAGCCCCTGGTAGTAGCTCTCCAACCCGGTCAGCGTCTCCAGCGAGATCCCGATGCGCTCCAGCGCCTGAGCAACGCCCATCCAGCCGCCGATGGCCAGTGCGACGAGCATCAGTATCAACTGGCCGCGAATCGGCCAGAGCTGCTCGGAAACGTAGGCGCTCGGCGTGTCGCGCTCGATCGCCGCTGCCTGCGTTGTCGCAATGCTGCTCATTCGACCACCACCCGTCCCCACATGTTATGGTGCCCGATGCCACAGTACTCGTGGCAGATCAGCAGGTATTCGCCGGGCTCGTCGAACGTCTGCTTCACCTCTGTGATCTGCCCCGGAATGATCATTGCGTTGACCTGGGTGTTCTCGATGAAGAAGCCGTGCACCACGTCGGCCGAGGCCACCTTGAAGGTGACTTCGGAGCCCGCCGGGACCCGGATCTCGTTCGGGACGAACGCCCAGATCTGCGCGACGATCACCGCCTCGTACTTGCCCGGCTCGATCTCACGCACTCCGGGATTGTCGAAGGGCGGAGTCTGCCGAACCTCTTCGGGCGGCACGCGCCCGGCCGGCGTCGGTAGCATCGTCCCGGCGCCGACGACAGAGACGAGGATCGCGCCCAGGCCCGACAAGAGCATCACAGCTCCCAGGACGAGGAATACTTTCTCGTAATAGTCAATCTTCACCGCTTCACCCCCGCGCCAGTAAGGTGAAGTAGATCGAGCCCCACAGGCCTACGATCACGACGAGATAGGCGAGCAGGATGATGAACGTCCCGCGAGTGTCATGCCGCTCGTCCTGCCCGTCCGGCCCGTTCGAAGGGGGATACCCTGCTTCGACCGGTTCGCCCGGGTCGCCATTCATCGCGCACTCCTTTCGTTCCAGAATGGCTAGGGCCGCTCCTCGAGGTTCTCGACGTATCGGTAGGTGACATAGAGAAGCACAAGCACGATGACGAGCACGACGACACCCGCGACGATGCGCGCCGCGCTGGCATCGCCACGGAACATCTCGTTCATCGTGCTCCACACGAAGATAGCGCCCAACCCTGCGGGGATCAGAGTGCCCAGAAGAATTGCAATAGTTCGCAACACGGCGCTATCTAGTTTCCAGTCGGCTAAACGGGGGCCTGAGTAGTTGCCTCCAACCGCCAGCGCTGTTGTAGGTGAAGCCACCCGGGCTCCCGTAGCTGTGAGGGGATGCTGTCTACCGGTCCGACATCCGGAAGTCGCCTCCGCGGGACTATCATGTGATCAACATTGCCGCCATCGTAGCGACACCACGGCGTCTTCGCAAGGCTTTGTTCGGCGTATTTGAGCGCGCGTTTATGACGGGGAGGGTGACCATGGAGCAGTATGACGCGATCGTCATCGGCGCGGGCCACAACGGCCTGATCGCCGCGGCCTATCTGGCGCGGGCGGGGAAGCGCGTAGCCGTGCTGGAACGCCGCGATGTCATCGGCGGGGCGACGATCACCGAAGAGCACTTCCCCGGCTACCACCTCTCGACCTGCTCCTATGTCTGCAGCCTGCTCCTCCCCGAGGTCGTCCAGGAACTGGAACTGGTCAAGCACGGCTACGATGTGCGCCCCTTCGATCCCCAGGTCTTCGCGCCCCAGCCCGACGGCAGCTATTTCATGAGCTTCCTCGACGGCGCGAAGACGCGCGAGCAGCTGCTGAAGATCTCGAAGCACGACGCCGACGCCTGGGACCCTTACTGGGATCGCTGGGAGCGCATCATCCAGCGCGCCTGGCCACTGATCATGGGCCCGCCCCCGACGCTGAGCGACCTGGAGCAAGCCTTCGACGGCCCCGGCGGCCAGGAAGACCTGCGCCTGCTGCTCTTCGGCAGCGTGGCCGACATCCTCGATGAGTACTTCGAAAGCGAGATGATCAAAGGGCCGCTCTCGTCCGGCGGCGTCATTGGCTCAAGTCTGGGGCCGCGCTCGCCGGGTTCTGCTTACGTCAAGTTTCACCACCTGCTCGGCAAGCTGGACGGCCACCGCGGCGCCTGGGGCTACGTCCGCGGCGGCATGGGCGCGGTCGCTCAGGCGCTGGCGCGCTCGGCGGAGGCTGCCGGGGCTGAGATCTTCACCGGCGCCGAGGTCGTCGAGATCGACATCGCCAACGGCGCGGCCGGCGGTGTGCGCGCCACCGACGGCCGGCGCTTCGCGGCCGAGCGCATCATCTCGACCGCCGACCCGCAGCGCACCTTCCTCCAGATGCTCGATCCACACCAGCTCCCCGACGGCTTCGCCGAGCGCATCAAGGCCCAGAAGGTGAAGGGCTCGGTCGTCAAGGTGCTGATCGGCATCGGTGAGCTGCCAGATTTCACCGCCATGCCGGGCAAGGAGATCGGCCCGCAGCACACCGGCGGCATCATGATCTGCCCCTCGATCGATTACGTCCAGCAGGCCTGGTACGACGCCGAGCGCGGCGAGCCGTCGCGCAAGCCATTCATGGACTGCTACATTCAGACGGCCACCGAGGACGGCCTGGCGCCGCCCGGCAAGCACACCCTCTCGATGTTCGTCCAGTACGCGCCCTACGATCTGGCCGAAGGCGACTGGGACTCCCGCCGCGACGAGATCGGCGAGATCATCGTCCAGACCTTCGCCGAGTACGCCCCCAACCTGCCGGACGCCATCGAGCACATCAGCGTCCTCGGGCCGCCGGACATCGAGGCGACCGTCGGGATTACCGGCGGCAACATCTTTCACGGAGAGATCACCCCGGACCAGATGTTTGCCTACCGGCCAGTGCCCGGCACGCGTAGCTACCAGACGCCGGTCGAGCGGCTCTACCTGGGCGGCTCCGGCGCTTGGCCCGGCGGCGCGGTCTTTGGTGCGCCAGGCCGAAACTGCGCCCGCGAGGTACTGAGTCACTTCGAGGCGGGTTGATCGAGTTCCGCGGCGTTGAGGTCATCCAGCACGTCGAGGAAAGCGGCGCGCAGGCGCTGACGCTCGTGCTCGGCGAACCAGGCATTGCGGACCACCGCGTCGATCGCCATCAGCTGTCGCCGCAGCGCCGCGCGGTCCTCGGGGTGGCGCAGGTTCTGCGCGATGATCCGCGCCGAGTCGATGAGCTTGGCCAGCATCTCAGGGTGGTCGCGAGAGACATTGCGAATGCGGTCGAAGGACAGGTCAATCAGGTAAGCGATTGAGGGAGCGTCGGCGATAACCCGGAGCCTGCCCTCGTTATCGAAGCGATAGCGCGACGGCGTCTGGCGTCGCGCTATCGTCGTGAGCGCGCCGGTCAACCAATCGATGCAGATCATCGCCGAGTGCGGATCGTTGATTGCCCGCGACATCGCCCGCAGGGTCATCTCAATCAGCTCGTCAAAGTACAGCTCAATGTCCTGGTAGGTCGTGCGCCGCGACCCCAGGATGAAGATCTTCTGTAACTCGTTCTCAACCTCGGGCGTGGCGCGCGCCGCCGGCCACACCATGGCCAGACGCGTATCCGGCACCACGAAGCGGCCGGGCGTGAAGTCGAGCCGGACCACGATATCGTGCTTGACGGCGAGCCGCATCAGGCGGCCATGGTCGACTGCCTGGATATAGCCCAGGCGCCGCGCCAGGATCTCGGCGCTGTCGGCATCGGGCAACACTGAAGAGCCGTCCGCGTCGATCGGGATGGCATCCTGCGAGGGCTCGAGCTCGCGCCCGACCTGCTCGGGGTACAGCTCGCGGATCTCCTCCAGCAGCGACTCGCCGACTTCGCCGGCCACGCTCCAGACCTGCAGCATCGAGGCCATGTGATGCACAAAGTAGATCAGCACGCCGATGCTGAGCAGGGCGAGCAGCAGGGCCACGGTCGTCGAAAACTGCGGCACCTGCAGCTCCGAGGTGCTACTGGGAATCTGCCGCAGGATCAGCAGGCAGTAGATGAAGGTGCCGACAAAGGTCCCCAGCACGACCTGGCTGCCGGTGTCGCGCATGAAGATGCGCAACAAGCGCGAGCCGAACTGGGTCGAGGCACTGGCCAGCGCGGCGATCGTGATCGAGAAGGTCACCGAGGCGGCCGTCATCATCGACGCGGCGATCGTCGAGAGCATCGCCCGCGCCCCGTCCGGCCCGCCGCGGAAGACGCCAGGCAGCATGCCGGCGATGTCGACCGGGTACTCCTCGTCGGCCATTTGAGTGACGTAGGCCAGCCCGAACATCGCGAGGACGATACCCGCCGGGATGAACCAGTAGCTCTCCCGCAAGGTCTCCCACAGGCTGCGTAGCTGCGTGCTCAATGCCCCAGGCTCTCCCCCATCAGACCTCCCGCGGCTAGCTGCGCCCTTTGAGCAGCGAGGCGACGACGATCCCCAGCACCGTCACGGCGCCCACGGCCATCGTCCCGACCGTCGCCGGCACCGCCTCGCGGCCCGGCGCCGCGGCCGGTTGCAGCAAGACGACCGGTTCGGCGCGTACCGCAATGCCCATCGCCTGACGGTAGCGCGGGTCGTGCCGCCGGGCGAGGATCGCGTTCATTTCTGCCCCCATGATCAGGATCACGGCCGTCAGATACAGAAACAGCAGGAACACGATCACACTGCTCAGCGCCCCGTAGGCGCTGCCCGGGCTGGCGAACCGCAGGTAGAGCGAGAAGCCGAGCACCAGCAGCCCCCAGGCCGCCGTCGCGAGCGCCGCGCCCGGCAGCACCCAGCGAAACTTCTGATTCATCGTGGGGCCGTAGTAGTAGAGCAAACCAAGCGACAGAATCACCACTAGCGCCCCCACCGGCAGGCGCGACAGGTTCCACGCCCAGTCGAAGGTCTCGCCCATATCCAGCTCGCGCGCCAGCCAGCCGCCGATCTGCCCGCCGAACACCCACAGCGCGAACGTCCCGTTGACCACCAGGCCGAGCACCACCGTCAGCACGCCCGCCAGCGCCTTCTTGCGATGAAAGGCGCGCACCTCAACGGCATCGTAGGCCCGGTTGAATGCCTTGATCAGCGCCCCGACTCCGTTCGAGCCGGCCCATACCGCCACAATCACCGACGTGACCAGCCCAACAGATGCAGTCTCCCCATCCACCTGCGCCACCGCGTTGTTGACAAGGTCCCGGAGCAGCTCGCGGGTTGATTCCGGCGCGCTCTCGTCGATCATCTCGAGCAGGCGAGCAGCCAGGTCGTAGTCGAGCAGGTTGTTGACGACCCCACCCAGCGTCACGAACACGACCAATAGCGCCGGGATCGCGAAGACCGCGTGATAGGCAACCTCCGCGCTCAAACCCGGCACATCGTCCTCGATGAACTCGCGGACCAGTTGCCTGGCCAAAGCGACCGCGCCAGCCGGCGCTGGCTCGGTCGCTGCAACTGGGATATGCGCCGCCGGCTCCCGGTCCACTTCGCCAGTGCTCATAGACGACCCTCCAATGCTCGGCATTCTTGCTGTGCGCCTAGCATACGGCCATCTTCGGAGTCAGACGCTCCTCGCGACCGGGATCGTGTGAGATTCCTACCGCGGCGCTGGATCTGGACACATGGAGCGGGGGCGGGTCGCGCGGAAAGGTTGCCGGGTAGCAACTGTTCGGCGACGCCGCAGAACGGCGCACCGCCGGCAGCTGCTGACGAAACGGCTACAGGAGGCTTGAAATAACGGGTGATACCCTTGACCCGCAGGCAGCGGACCCGGCATGGAGGCAGAGCGATCAGGAAGCACGGTGACATGGTATTCGGGATTGCGCGTCGCAGATGGGACCACGTGTCT
>DATGQR010000226.1:0-6273 GCA_035304105.1 Thermomicrobiales bacterium
TCGATTTCACATTTGACCGCGCGCTGGCACGGATCGGAAACGCCGCCCCCATCCGTCTGGACCGGCCATCGATCGTCTGTTTCGCATGACACCGGGCCGAGACCACTGGATAAGGGAAAATGCCACTGATTGATCGGTTCATGAGTGTTTACTGCGTGAACACCGCGAAAATGGCAAGACAGAGCCGCCAAGAGCGCCTACAATGA
This sequence comes from Thermomicrobiales bacterium, assembly GCA_035304105.1. GTDB lineage: Bacteria > Chloroflexota > Chloroflexia > Thermomicrobiales > CFX8 > JAUIIK01. Next base: position 207 of record DATGQR010000226.1, read on the forward strand.
AATATGGGATCGAAAGATTACGGCGTTCCCTGGCACCCTGGAACGACGAATCTGGCGTACCCGCTGTTAGTCGGATTGGCTGACGTAATCTACCGCGCTGGACGGGAGTCACGAACGATGGCGACCACCTCCTGGTCGACCCACGAACAGGCACTGCTCGACGAGGTTTCCACCGAAGAGCTAATGAACTCCACCCGCACGATCGCTCAATGGGAGCGCTACAGCGGGACACCCGACGAAGCCAAAGCGTTTGACTGGATCGAGTCGAAGCTGCAGGGCTACGGCTTCACAACGACACGCTACACGCACCCCGCGCTCATCTCCTGGCCGTTGTCGGCGTCGCTGGTGATCAGGCCTGCCAGCGGCGAGCCGTTCGAGGTGCCCTGCAAGACCCACGCCTTCGGCGCATCGACGCCGGAGGAAGGATTGACCGGCGAACTCGTCGACGCAGGACGCGGCAGCGAAGCTGAGCTGCAGAGCCGCGACGTGGCCGGCAAGATCGCGCTCGTAGATGGCATCGTCGCGCCCAACCGCAATCTGGTCGTCGAGGCCGCGGGCGTCGCCGCGTCGATCTGGATCGCCGGGACGCACCTGCACGAGCGCGGCCTCTCCCCGGTGTGGGGCACGCCGACGCCGGAGACGGCGCATCTGATGCCGAAGACGCCGTCGGTCTCGGTTAACGCCGAGAACGGCAAGCGCATCAAGGAAGCCCTGGCGGCCGGCCCGGTTCAGGTGACGCTGACGACTAGCGTGCATCTGGCCTGGTCGGATCTGCCGCTGCTGATCGCCGACATCCAGCCCTCCACGCCCGGACCCGACGCGCACACCTTCGTCCTGTTCAGCGGGCATGTCGACTCCTGGTACTACGGCGCAATGGACAACGGCTCGGCCAACGCGACCCAGATCGAAGTCGGCCGCATCCTGTCGCAGCACCGCGACAAGCTGCGCCGCGGGTTGCGGCTGGCGTTCTGGTCCGGCCACTCGCACGGCCGCTACGCCGGCTCCCAGTGGTACGCGGACCACGCCTGGCAGGACCTCCACGACAATTGCGTGGCCCACATCAACGTCGACTCGGTCGGCGCCAGGGAAGCGACCGTGCTCTCGCAGGGCAACAGCATGGAAGTGCTGCGCGAATTCGTCAGCGACGCCATCGAGCCGATCGCCGGGCAGCGCCTGGACCCGCGGCGCTACGGCCGCTCGGGAGACCAGTCCTTCTGGGGCCACGGCATCCCGGCCGCGCTGATGTCGCTCTCCGAGCAGCCGCCAGAGAACGGCGACCCGGTGCTGATGTCGCTGCACGCCATCATCAGCGGCGGAGAGAGCAAGAGCGGCGGGCTCGGCTGGTGGTGGCACCTGCCGGAGGATACCGTCGACAAGATCGATCCGGAGTTCCTGCACCGCGACGCGTCGATCTACGTGCTGATCATCAACCGGCTCTGCACGGTCCCGGTGCTGCCGGTCGATTACCGGGCCACCGCCGCCGACATGAGCGCGAACCTGGCCGCGATTCAGGAAGCCGCCGGAGAGCACTTCGATCTCTCGGCAGCCAGCACGGCGCTCGGTGAGCTCGGCGTGGCGCTCGACCGCCTATATGCCGCCATCGACGGCATCGAGGATGACGCGCGGGCGGCCGAAGTCAACCGCGCCCTGCAGCGGATCGGCTGGGCGCTGATCCCGGTGGACTACACCAAGACCGGCCAGTTCGACCACGACCTCGCCATCCCGACGAAGCCGCTGCCCGGTCTGCAACCGGCCGCGGAGCTGGCATCGCTGGACCCGAAATCCGACGAGTACCACTTCCTCCACACGCGCCTGGTCCGCGAGCGCAACCGGCTGGTCCACGGCGTCATCATGGCGCGGCGCGCGGCCGAGGAAGCGCTTGAGAAGCTGTCGACCTAGAGAGTATCGCCGCCATGAGCCCAGCCGGCACGATCCGGGAAGCCATCGAGAAACACAAGGACGAGTACCTCGAGACGCTGTTCCGTCTTCTGCGCCAGCCGTCGATCAGCACCCAGGGCGTTGGCGTTGAGGAGTGCGCCGCGCTGGTGGCCGAGATCCTCGAGGCGAACGGCATCAGCGCGCGGATCATGCCGACCGCCGGGCTGCCGGTGGTCTACGGCGAGCGCAAGGCAGCCGACGACGCGCCGACGGTGCTGATCTACGGGCACTACGACGTGCAGCCGCCGGAGCCGTACGAGGAGTGGATCAGCCCGCCCTTTGAGCCGGAGATCCGCGACGGGCGCATCTACGCGCGCGGCGCCGGCGACAACAAGGGACAGTTCGTCGCCCACATCCTGGCGCTGAAGCTGCTCGACGACCTGGGGCTGATGCCGAAGCTGAACGTCAAGTTCCTGCTGGAGGGCGAGGAGGAGAGCTCCAGCCCCAACCTCCCGCCCTTCATCGAGCAGCATCGCGATCTGCTCAAGGCCGATCTGCTCTACGCCGCCGACGGGCCGATGCACCCCACCGACCGGCCGGTGGTCTTCTTCGGGCTGCGCGGCAACCTGAAGATGGAGTTGATCGCGGTGGGGGCCAACCGTGATCTCCACTCCGGCAACTTCGGCGGCCCGGTGCCGAATCCGGCCTGGACGCTGGTCCAGCTGCTGGCGACGATGCGCTCGCCGGAAGGGCGGGTGCTGATCGAGGGCTTCTATGACAACGTCGTGCCGCCGACCGACTACGAGCGCGAGCTGATCGCGCGCATGCCCTTCGACGCCGACGCGGTCAAGCGGGATCTCGGGATCGACGAGTTCGACGGCCCGCCGGAGCTGTCCTACTACGAAAAGGTCATGTTTCAGCCCACGTTGACTATCACCGGCTTCAACACGGGCTACACCGGCACCGGTGCGAAGTCGGTCATCCCGTCGCGCGCCGTGCTCAAGCTGGAATCGCGCACCGTGCCGAACCAGACGCCGGACGAGATCTATGCGAAGATCGAGCGCCATGTGAAGCAGCACGCGCCGGGCGTCTCGATCCGCAAGCTGGCGGGCACCTATCCGTCGCGGACCTCACCGGAGCTGCCGGTGTCGCGGGCAATCGTCGCCGCGGTCGGCGAGGCCTGGGGCGTCGAGCCGGTCGTGACGCCAGCGATCGGCGGCTCCAGCCCCAACTATCTGTTCACCAACGTCCTGGGCATCCCGGCCATCTGGGCGACCTACGCCCCGGCCGATGAGAACAACCACGCGCCGAACGAGAACATCCGGGTCGACGACTACTTCAAAGGCATCCTGGCCAGTGCCCTGGTCTACAGGCGTGTCGCCGACGAGCTGGCCACCAGATAGACACGAGAGAGCGGTTGAACATGGGCGCGACGGCCGAGATCGCGGCATTCGCAATCGAGACTTCAAGTTCGGAGATCCCCGCCGAGCCGATCAACGCTGCCCGGCGGGCGATCCTCGACACCATCGGCGTGACCCTGGCCGGCTCGATCGAGGAACCGGCCCGCATCGCGACAGCCCTGGCGGCGGCGCAGAGCAAGGTGCGGGAGTGCGCCGTCTGGGGCACCTCGACGCTGGCCAGCGCCCAGCTCGCAGCGCTCGCCAACGGCGTCGCCTCGCACGTCCTGGACTACGACGACACCAACGACGCGATGCGTGGTCACCCGAGCGTCGCCGTGCTGCCGGCCGTCTACGCCATCGGCGAGCGCGTCGATGCTTCCGGGGCAGACGTCCTGGCCGCCTTCGCGATCGGCGTGGAGGTGGCCTGCAAACTGGGGCTCTTCACCGGGCAGGCCGCCTACGACCACGGCTGGCACGCCACGGTCATCAACGGGCTAATCGGCGCGACGGCCGGCGCGGCCCGGCTCGCCGGGCTGTCGGTCGAGCAATTGCAGCACGCCATCGGCATCGCCGTATCGTCGACCGGCGGGGTGCGCGGCAACTTCGGCTCGATGACCAAGTCGCTGCACATCGGCCGGCTGGCGCAGGCGGCGATCATGGCGGTCGAGCTGGCAGCCGAGGGCTTCACCGGCAATACCGAGGCGATCGAAGGTGACTTCGGCTTCTGGGCCGTCTTCGGGCGCGACCCGGAGTACGCCGGGCAGTCAATCTCGACCGTCCTCGGCCAGCCGTACGAGATCGCCGAGCCGGGCTTCAACGTCAAGGCGTACCCGTGCTGCGCATCAACGCACGCGGCGATCGACGCGGCGCTGGACGTTCGCGAGCGCCTGCGCCCGGATGAGATCGTCGGCGTCGATGTGGCCGTGCCCTACACCGCGCCGCTGATCCTGATCCATCACCAGCCGACCACGCCGCTGGCGGCGAAGTTCAGCCTCGAGTACTGCGTCGCGGCGGCGCTCCAGGACGGCGCAGTGACGCTGGAGAGCTTCACCGAAGCCGCCGTGGCGCGGCCCGACCTGCAGGCGCTGCTCCGCAAGGTCGAGTACCACGTGCCGCCCGAGTGGAGCCAGGACGATGGTGTGGCGAAGACGGGGTTCGCGCGCATCACGGTGCGCACGGCGGACGGCAGCTCGCATCATGCCGAGGTCGACGCGGTGCGCGGCAGCCCGGGCCGGCCGCTCTCCGATGAGGAGCTCGAAGCAAAGTTCACGTCTTGCGCCAATGTCGTCCTACCTGCGGACGTGAGCGCGGCGCTGCTTGCCGCCCTGCAGAGGCTGGACCAGCTTGGTTCGATTCGTGAGCTAAGCACCTTGCTGACCGCAGAGCCGGCGCCGGTCGCGGGCGACTGAGGGGCGTCCCGCGCCGGAGGTGAGACTGGCCCGCGCTTGCGAGGCGAGAGGGCACCGGGCCAGCAGAGGGAGTACGTCGGCCGGGCGGTGCGGCTGTCTGGGAATCATGCACCACCGGCCATTGGCGGCGACTGTGCCGCCTAGGGGAACAGGGAGTAGTACCCATGGATACAGAATCGACGCTTCGCAATCTCAGCCTGTCGCGCCGCAAGCTGCTGGAGCGCGGCTCGCTGCTGGCGCTTAGCTTCGGCGCGCTGTCGCTGCTGGCGGCCTGCGGCGACGATGACGACGATGATGACGACGGCGCCGCGACCGACCCGACCGCGACGCCCGAGCCGGACGACGAGCCCGAGGCCACAGAAGACGAGGGCGCTGAAGAAGAGGAGCCGGCCGAGACTAGCACCGACGAGGGCGACGACGAAGGTGAAGATGAGGGTGACGATGAAGGCGCCGTCGACGTGCCACAGGGCGGCACCTTCTCGCTGCCGGTCATCGACAACCCCCAGATGTGGCCGATCGTCGGCGGCCTGCCGAACATCCTGGTCAACAAGGTGCTCTACAGCACCCTGGTGATGTACGACGATCCCGACCTGCTGCCGATCGGCGACCTGGCCGAGTCGTGGGAGATCTCGGACGACGGTCTGACCTGGACCTTCCACCTGGTCGAGAACGCCACCTGGCACGACGGCGAGCCGTTCAATGCCGATGACGTCGTCTTCACGATCAACGACGTCTGGCTGAACGAAGACGTCGCCTACTACCTGCGCAGCAACCTGGAGATGATCGAGAGCGCCGAGAAGATCGATGACTTCACGGTGCAGCTCAATCTGGTCGAGCTGGCCTACAACCTGCCGTGGATGCTGGGCTACCTGGCCTGTATCCTGCCCGAGCACATCATGGCCGACTGGACGCCGGAACAGTTCCAGGCGCCGACCGAGTTCCTGAGCAACCCGATCGGCACCGGGCCGTTCAAGTTCGATGAAGCCCAGCCCGGCTCGCACGCGCGCTTCGTCCGCAACGACGACTACTTCCGCGGCGCCCCGGCGCTGGACGCGGTGCTCTTCAAGGTCATCCCGGACATCGAGCAGCAGCTCGCCCAGCTCCAGACCGGCGAGCTCGACCTGGTTATCATCGAGCCGCACCAGCTCGAAGCGGTCGAGAACAACCCGGACATCGTGGTCAAGGAAGCGCGGCAGGTCAACTACACCTACATCGCCTTCCACAATCAGATGGAGCCCTTCACCGACCCGCTGGTGCGCAAGGCGCTCACCTACGCGATCGACCGCCAGGCGATCCTGGACAATGCTCAGCTGGGACGCGGCCTGCTCGCCAACCACCCGATCAGCCCGTTCCTCGAATGGGCCTACAACGATGAGGTCG
>DATGQR010000227.1:0-4373 GCA_035304105.1 Thermomicrobiales bacterium
CATGGAGCGGAGGGAATGGGGAATGGGTGACAGGTCAGCCCGATAGCGTGAGCGAGATCTGCTTTCGCGCTACCAGCTGCTAGACTGCGACCGAGGAGGCTCCCATGCTGCGAAGCGCCTGATCCATCTTGCCGCGAACTATCGCTCGGACGCCGCCGGCCGGACTGCTGCCGCGCGTCATGGATCAGGAGTGCGCCCCGATGAGCGCCGCTATCTTCACGACCCGTTACCGGGTCATCGTTCTCGACCCCGACTTGAACGCGATCCTCGCCCTGCCGGCCGACGGCGGCTGGCGCCTGCCCGGCTGGGAATCGACCGAGCCGCGCAACTGGGAAGACGTCGCCCCCGTCAATGCCCAGCTGCTCAAGACGCTCGGACTGCGCCTCGCGACCCTCCGCGCCGTCGCGCTCGACTGGTCGGACGGCCGGCGCGACAGCTATTACCTCGCCGAATTACTCGACCCCGGCTGGCAACCGCGCTGCGGGGCGACCTGGCTGCCCATCACCGAGGTGAGTGGCCTGCGCTGGGCAGAACCTCAAGAGGCCGCCCAGGTAGCAGCCTGGCTGGCGGAGCGGCCGGATGAGCGGCGCGTGCCCTGGTACAACCCGGGCTGGTTCCGGGTTGCCGGGGGCTGGATCGCCTGTGCCCTCGAAGCGGCCGGCCTGGAGCTGGCCAGCCCGATCGCTCAACTCCGCAGCTGGCAGCGCTGCTCTCTTTTCCGCGCGTCGACAAGCGCCGGAGACGCCTACTTCAAGGCCGTGCCGCCGCAGTGGGGCCACGAGCCGGCGCTGACCGCGTACCTGGCCGGGCGGTTTCCAGCGCTCAGTCCGACGATGCTCGCCAGCGACGCGGACCAGGGCTTTCTGCTGCTGGCCGACTTCGGCGGTCGCCCGCTGGCAGATGTCGATGACCCGGAAGCCTGGACCGCCGCCTACACCGCCCTGGGGCGGATGCAGCGCGAGCTGGCGGACGACGTCGACGTGCTGCGCGGGCTAGGCGTGCCGATTCAAGGTCCGGCGGAGATCCTGCCGCGCATCGGCCTGATGCTGCGCGACGAGCGCCGCCTGCGCGCCGGTATGGAGCATGGGCTGGAACCGGGACAGGTGGCGCTGCTGCACGCGGCCGAGCCAGACATCATCGCCGCCTGCGAGCGGCTGGCTACCGGGCCGATCCCGCTCTCGCTGGATCACGGTGACTTCTGGCCCGGCAACATCCGCTGGACGGACGCCGGGCCGCTGATCTTCGACTGGTCCGACGCCACGATCACGCACCCCTTCTTCAGCCTGGTGATGGCCGCCGATGAGATCGATGGGGCGCTTCCGGCTCACCCGGACCTGAGGCAGCGTGTCATTGACGCCTACCTCGACGTATGGACGGGCTTCGCGCCGCTGGATGAGCTGCGGGCGATCTTCGCCGACGCGATGCTGGTCGCGCCGCTACATCAGGCGCTGATGTACCGCGATGTCTACCTCCCGGCGCTGGAATTCATCGACGAGCTTGACCGCATGCCGGTCGTCTACCTGGGCTGGCTCGCGCAGCAACTCGCCGACGACTCTTGAGAATCGGGTACGAGATCCCCCGGCTGCTGGTCCGGGGGATCTGCGTTCTCCGCGCTAGTCGGCTGTCGTAGCCAACGGCTCTAGCTCCGGTGCGGTCTCGGAGAGCGGGATGTGCGGCAGGATGCGGTCGAGCCAGTCAGGCAGCCACCAGTTCCGACCGTGACCAGCGCGTTCGAGATCGGCGAGCGCCCGGTGAATAGCACCCGCACGTCATCCGTTTCGGCCGCAGCCGCGGCGTCGAGGTAGTCCTCGACGCGATCGAGCCGGTCGTCTACTGAACCCTGCAGGCCGACCAGGGCGTAGGCCGCCTGACCGTCCGCCGATATCTGCCGCTCCGCGCCCGGCTCCAGCGGGCTGATGACGGCGACGACTCCTTCCACGCTCGCGACCCGCGCGATGGCGTCTTGGATGACGGCCTGGAATTCGGGATCGGCGACGGTCAGGGTATCGGACTCGAAGACGATCAGGTCCTGCTCGGTGAATGACTGGGTGAACTGGCTCTCCAGCAGCATGGTGACCCGCTCCGACTCAGAGCCCGTCACCGAGAAGCTGGGCGTGGAGAGACTATCGTGAAAGCGGCTCGCCAGCCCGCCGCCGAGTACGATCAGCACGGCCCAGACAGCCACGACCACCCATCGCCGCCGCGCCATCAGTAGCCCCAGCCGGTAGAAGGTGGACCCGCTCATGTGGCCTTCCTTTCCGCGCCGTCGAAGCGCGGCGCGTCATCCGTGAAGATTCCGTCCATCAACATGTCGAACTCCGAGGCGACCCAGCGGTGGTGCAGCTCGGGGGACAGCGGCGGCTGCTCGAAGTAGGCGACCAGCAGCGGCGAGAACAGCACCGGGCCTAGCTCCAGGATGATCAACTGCAGGTCGCGCATCTCCTGATCAGCTGCCTCGCGCATCCAGCCGCGCTGCTCGAAGGCGGCCGACAGGCGCCGCGAAATGACCATGAACTGGCGCAGGACCGCGACAGCGGTCTCGTCGCCGTCGAAGAAGAGACGGCGGATGTAGGCGCCCAGCTCGGGCTGGCCGCCGAAGACCTCGCGGAACGACGCCTCCGGCGCCTCGTACGGACGCTCGGCTGGTTCATCTGGTGGCATGTAGGCCTGGACGCCGGCGTCGATCGTCGCGATCACGTCGGCATTGACCGCGTCGCGCAACCCCTCCTTGGAGCCGAAGTGGTGGATGATCAGCGCCGGCGAGGTGCCGGCGGCTCGGGCGATGGCCCGCAGCGAGGTCGCGTCATAGCCGCGCTGGGCGAACAGCCGGAGCGCGGCCCGGCGGATTCTGGCTTCGGCGGTGAGTTCGTCAAGGTTGCCCGACATGCAGCCTCCTGAACAATCGTTCAGTATGCTAAACGACCGTTCAGCAGCCCGTCTAGGCGCGAGCTGGCTGGTTCCGGACTGATCGGCCATGTCGCCGCGTCGCGGCTGGCCGCGGCGGCGGCGTATACTCAGCAATCAGGCCTGTTCCGGCCGCCGATTGAAGCCAACGACCATCGAAAACCGGGAGCGTTACCTCGTGATTCTGAATCGCATCTTCCGCAGACAAACCGCACCTGACCCGCAGATCGACGCGGGTTTGAAGAAGACTCGCCGGGGGATCTTCGCCGAGATCACCGCGCTCTTCGACCGCTCGGCGATCGACGAGGAGCTCTACGAGGACCTCGAAGCCCTGCTGATCCAGGCCGACGTCGGCGTCGAGACGACCTTGGAGATCGTCGAAGGGCTGCGCGACGACGTCGCCGAGCAGCGCATCACCGACCCGTCCGCCGCCAAGATGCTGCTGCGCGACCAGATGGTGCGGCTGCTGGCCGAGGCCACGCGCAACCGCAAGGTCAAGATCTACAAGCGCGGCACGCCCTTCGTGACCCTGGTCGTGGGCGTCAACGGCACCGGCAAGACGACTTCAATCGCCAAGCTGGCACATTTCCACCAGCAGCGCGGCCGCAAGGTCATGCTGGTGGCCGGCGACACCTTCCGCGCCGCGGCGATCGACCAGCTCAAGGTCTGGGGCGAGCGCATCGGCGCGCCGGTCATCGCCCACGCGCCCAACGCCGACCCGGGCGCGGTCGTCTTCGATGGCATGCAGGCCGCTTACGCCCGCAACATCGACATCCTGCTGGTCGACACCGCCGGCCGGCTGCACACCAAGTACAACCTGATGGAGGAGCTGACCAAGATCAAGCGGGTGATGCAGCGCCACGTCGAGGAAGCGCCCCAGGAAGTGCTCCTGGTGATCGACGCGACGACCGGACAGAACGGACTGGTCCAGGCGCAGAAGTTCGCCGAGGCGGCCGACATCACCGACATCATGATCACCAAGCTCGACGGCACGGCCAAGGGCGGCATCGCCTTCGCCATCTCCCGCCAACTCGGCATCCCGATCTCCTACGTCGGCACCGGCGAGAAGGTTACCGACTTCGCCGAGTTCAACCACGAGGCCTTCGTCGACTCGCTGTTCTTTGAACCGGACGAGGTACAGCAGTCCTGAGCGCCATCCTGACGAGCCCAGGCTCCTGACACAGGATGACGGGACGCCCTCTTCGCTATGCAGCGGGTGTCCCGTCGGCGCTCGAGCGTGCCCGACGATGTGGCGGCTCGGGCTTGCGGCGAATCAACACCGAAAACGAAGGCTGGCGCGACCAGCCCGGAAACGTCCCGCCGGCCGGGGCGCTGACTGGGCTGGCAGGAAGCAGCTATTGCGCCTAAGCTAGCGGCAACTCGGTTCCGCATGTAGCCGGCCTGCCCCTGAGACCGACTCGGCCCGCGACGGGCGCATGAAGAGCTGGTTGAGGTATTGCCGTTGAGTC
>DATGQR010000228.1:0-3423 GCA_035304105.1 Thermomicrobiales bacterium
CTACGACGCGCCGCCCTTCATCCCGAACAAGGGCTACACGTCGCTGCCCTACTCCGACGCCACCCACAATCCGAACCTGGTGACGATCTACATCGACGTGGGCCACGACTACCTTCAGGACCGGCTCTACATGCTCGGCGCGCGGATCGTTGCCAACGTGGGCGGGAAGCCCACCCGCTCCAAGACAATCGTCGAGATGACCGCCGAGCCACCGGAGACCGGCGACATCGAGCGCGAGATCATCGAGCGCTGGACGCAGCGGGTTATCGCAGCAGTCATCAGGCTGGCCGCGCCGGACGCAGATGGCGAGCCGAAGGCGCCGATCCACCTCGTCTTCTGGAATCGCCGCGCCCAGAACCAGTTGCTGAACGGCCTGGCGCGCCACTTCGAGACAGTGCTGGGCACGACGCCGCTCTACGACTTCCTGACCCAGCGCGCCGCCTTCGACACCCAGATCGCCAGCTACCTCCAGGAGGAGATCCGCGACTTCAGGAACTACCCGCTGCTCTGCCAGTCACTCCAGTCGGTCGCGATCTTCCGCAAATTCGACTGGAACAGCCCGGCGCCATTCCGCAAGATCTTCCGCACCGGACTCTTCGACTACATCGGCCGTCTCAACGACGACGAGGACGGCGACCCGGGCTGGTATTACCGCCGGGCGCGCTACTCCAGCGAGATCCCACTGGAATACGCCTACGCAGCCTGGGGCGAGCTGGAGAACTACGAGGACGCCGCGCTCAAGGACCGCTCCGCCACCTACCACCGCGCCACGCCCGAGTTGTTGCGTGCCTTCTGCTCCCGCCGCCTGGAGGCGCTGGAGCACATCGCCGGCGATTTCACCGGCAACCAGTGGACCGAGAAGTCGACCTTCCAGCTGCCGGACCTGGACGCGTTTGAGGACACCGCAGCGTCGCTGGCCGAAGCGCTGGAGGAGTTCGTGCTGATCGAGCGGCACGTCGATCTGGCCGCCTGGAAAGCTGCGCGCTTGCCGGCCCCGGAGCAGCGCGTCGTCAACGGCGATACCCTGCTAGTGCGCTACACCGACGACGACCAGACACCGGAGACGCGCATCCGCAATAGCGAGAATCGCCGCCGCCAGGCGCTACGCGAGAAGCTGGAGAGCGAGCTTCCCGACGACGGCGAATCGAAGCTGACTCGCGAGCAGAAGAGCGCCACCGCCTGGGATCATCAGGGCATGGTGGTGCGCCTCCAGATCGTCGTCGACGGCCTCGACACTGACCTCGATACGCTACTGGGCGTCACCGGGCTGCGCGACGATAGCTGGGTCGTCATCGCGCCGCGCCTGGACGTCGACAGACGCCTGCCTGCCGACCAGCGCGAGCCTTACACGCCGACCGCCAAGCAATTGCTCTGGGCGGCGCGCGGGACCATTTTGCGGCTGGTCGTCGAGCGCGACGAGGCCGGGAAGGCGCTCTCGGCATTTGTCGAGGTCGAGATGCGCAACTGGTCGGCGCGCCACGATGGCTTCACCTTCAGCGACTTCCAGAAGCGCCCGTTCGAGAACGGCCAGCTGTATACGATCGACCCGGACCCGAATGACCTCACCGCCTCGCGCGCCTACAACACGGTGAAGGCGCTCGCGGAGGGCGGCCGGTCGGCGCTCTACGACCGGCTCACCGGAGCCGGCCCCAACGCGGCCGACTGGCCCGACGCAGCCGTCGCAGGGCAGCTCCGCTTCCTCGCGGGGCTGGAGGCCCTTCAGGAGGTCGGGTTCCACGACTTCGAGCCAAGCAAGCGGGACTTCATCGGCGAGCACGGCCGGACACCCACGCTGCTGGTTCAAGGCCCGCCCGGCACCGGCAAGAGCTACACGACCGCCTTCGCGATCCTGGCCCGCATGCAGGGCGCGCTGTCGGCCGACATCGACTACCGCGTGCTGGTCTCCTGCAAGACCCACGCGGCGATCGATGTCGTCATCAAGCAAGTGCTCGAAGTGCGCCAGGCGCTGGAGCGGTACCGGCTGCGGCACCCCGAGATCTTCGAGGCGTACTTTGACGAGCGCATCCTGACCACGCCGATCTTCCGCATCAGGCCACGCGGGGACGTGCCAGAGGGCGTGACGGCGCTGAATGGGCGCAATAAGGAGACGGGCGAGGACCACGTCATCAACGAGCTGGCGAAGCGCCGGCTGTGCGTCGCCGCCGGAACTCCCGGCACCGTCTACAAGATCATCAAGGACCGCTGGCGCAGCGGCTCGATCTTTGGGCGGGAGATGATCGACTGCGCGATCATCGACGAAGCCTCGCAGGTCGGGCTGCCCGAGGCGATCATGGCGACGCTCCTGCTCAAGCCGGGCGGCCAGCTCATCGTCGTCGGCGACCCGCGCCAGATGCCGCCGATCGTCAAGCACGACTGGGAGCGTGAGTTCCGCCGCACGGCGAAGAACTTCAACATCCACGAATCGCTCTTCACCGCCCTGCAGAATCTGGAGCCGCCCGTGCCGATGGTCCAGTTCGAGCAGAGCTTCCGACTGCACAACGACATGGCGGACTTCCTGCGTGAGTCGATCTACCTGGCCGACGGCATCGACTACTTCTCCAAACGCGCCGACGTGATCGCACCGGCCCGCTACGACGACCCGTTCGTCGCCGCCATCCTCGATCCCGACCACCCGATGATCGTCGTCGTCCACGACGAGGAGAGCAGCCAGAAACAGAACCTCTTCGAGCGACGATTGATCGCGCCGGTGCTCGAGGCGCTGTCGCACCCGGCGGTTCACGGGCTCGATCCCGAGGACGGCTTCGGCGTCGTCGTGCCTCACCGCGCCCAGCGCGCCGCGCTACAGGACGTGGCGCGCAACCTGACGACCGGCGACGTGCGCCTGAATCTCGACCGCATGCTGGCCGCGGTCGACACCGTCGAGCGCTTCCAGGGCGGCGAGCGCGACGTCATCATCGTCAGCGCCACCGAGAGCGACCGCCAGTACCTGCTGACCGCTGGCGAGTTTCTCTACGACCCGCGCCGCCTGACCGTGGCCGTCAGCCGCGCCAGGAAGAAGGTGATCCTCGTCGCGGCGCGCAGCGTCTTCGAGACCTTCGTCACCGACGAGGAGCTATTCGCCAACACCCTGCTCTGGAAGCGCCTGCTGCGCCGCACTTGCCGTGAGCGACTATGGTCGGGCCAGTTCGACGGCCGCAACGTAGAGGTCTGGGGCAATGTTCGACATTGACGAGGCGATGCGCCGGGTCGAGGAAGCGGTCGCCGACTACCCCAAAGCCGCCATGTTCGAGCTGGCCGAGGACGGCTACGACAGCGTCTTCCACCAGCTCGTGGCCTGCATCCTCTCGATCCGCACCCTTGACGAGGTTTCCCTGCCGACCGCACGGCGCCTTTTCGAGCGCGCCCCGACCCCAGCAGACGTCGCCGCGCTGGACCTCGACGAGCTCGACCAGCTCATCGGCA
>DATGQR010000229.1:0-6508 GCA_035304105.1 Thermomicrobiales bacterium
CTAGAGCCACCATATCTTGTGTTGGTCGGCTCCGAGAGACGCAATATCTAGTGTATCGGTCTGCTGCGAGGCGGTCAAGATTTGCCAGCGTGTCACACATCAGGCCCTCCTCGTGGCTCCCGACAGAGTGTACGTACACTATATACGTACACATCGAAACAGGCAAGACATATCGCACCCATGACCAAAACCCCAACCCCGCCAGCGCGTTCCAAGCTCACCCACGACACGCTCGAACCCTGCCGCGCCGTGCCACCCTGGCACCGCTCGCCACCAAACACCACGTTATGGCGACTCGTTACCTCGCCTGGCTCGCAGGCCGAGCACCACCCCTACGAGCGCGCCACACCCCGGTTTCTTCGCGAGCACCCACTAATCCCTCATCCCTGCCCCTCACCTCCCGTGTCGGCATGAAAAAGGGACCCTGGCGCCGGCCGCCGGGGTCCCTGTGAGGCGTGGGGATAGAGGCCGTGCCCCGCCTACTGGAAGATCTCGGTGGTGCAGTCGCCGCCCGGGAGGTGCACTTCGTGGCCGCGGGCGTTGCCGAAGTCGACGAAGAAGCTCTCGTCCAGCGTCATGCCGCCCTCGGGGTGGCAGTCGACCTTGACCATCCAGGACTTCAGCTCCGGGTAGAACTGGTTGTCCCAGACCGAGTAGAGCGAGTTCGTCACGTAGAGCCGCCGGCCGTCCATGCTGAGCTGCAGCATTTGCGGGCCGCCGTTGCGCGGGCGCTTCCCGTCATTCGGGTGGCCGATCACCCCGCCCAGCCAGACCTGGCCAGTCAGCTTCGGGTTACCCGGGTCGCTGATGTCGTACTGGCGCAGGTCGCCGTGCAGCCAGTTGGAGAAGTATAGGAAGCGGTCGTCCATCGAGACGATCAGGTCGGTGATCAGGCCGGGCACCGGGAAGGGCCAGCCGGCCACCTCGACCGGTTCGACCTGAATCACCTTGTCGACCTTCCACTCGTCGCCTTCCTGGTGCCAACGGAACATCGCGCTGGAGAGCGCCGCGCCGACGAAGCCGGTGGTGGCCTCCGGATTGTGCAGCCAGCGGACCTCAAGCGGGATCATGCCGCCCTCACCCAGGTCGATCGATTGGGTGATGCTGCGCTGCTCCAGGTCCCAGAAATGGATGCTGTGCCCGTACTTGCCAGCCTGCACGTCCTCCAGCTGGAAGCCGCGGCGGAATGTGTTCGGCGCGGCCCATTCGCTGGAGATCATCACGTTCTTGCGCGGCTGGTAC
The DNA here is from genome assembly GCA_035304105.1 of Thermomicrobiales bacterium. Taxonomy (GTDB): domain Bacteria; phylum Chloroflexota; class Chloroflexia; order Thermomicrobiales; family CFX8; genus JAUIIK01. The sequence goes on from DATGQR010000229.1 coordinate 1,243, forward strand.
CAGAAGTCATAGGTGAACTGCAGGCCGTTGGGCTCATTCTCCCAGCGGCCCAGCACGTCGAAGTTCCTGGCGTCGAGCACCGCGAAGCCGCCGGGCGCGTTGCCCTCGGCGTCGCCGAGCATCGACATAACGACGATCTCGCCGGGCATGCAGTGGATCGTGTGCGGCGACGACAGCCCGGTCTTTTTCTTGACCTCCTCGCCGCTGATGACTTTGGCGATCTCCGGCTTGCGCGGGTCGCTCAGCACGTCGACGATGTGGATGTTGCTGCTCTCCACGCCGGGGACGACCATGTACTGGCGCGCGATGTCGGAGTGGCAGGCGCTGGAGCAGATCTGCCAGCCGTAGTGGTGCAGCTCGTCGCCGACGTTCGGCATCGAGGTGCGGTGAATGATCTGGCTGTAGGTGTCGGATTCCGGGTTGACGTCGACGACCCCGATGAAGTCAGGCTCCTCAACGCCGGTGTTGGTGTGCAGACAGGCGACATAGACAATGTCCTCCGGCGGCGCCTGCAGGGCTTCCTCCGGCGAGGCGTAGCCGACCTTCTGTCCATCGTGGCTGTGTTGCTCGTGGGACTGGTGGGACATGATGGTACTCCTCCTCCGCCCGCGTGGGGCTATGGAACCGTAATGTGGAGACGCCGCGAGCACCGTGCTGTCCGCGCGATGGCCGCTCAGCCGTGTCGGCGCCCGGCTGAGCGGCGATGGACCATGCTCGTCGCCACGGAGTTTGAGCAGATGGTCTGGTGCCGTCGCGTCTCCGGCCTCGAGGTCGAGGGCGTGGCCCCGCCCTCGGGCATCCTCACAGAATCCCGTCGTCACTCCTCCTTCCTTTTCATTTGTCCATGTACTCAGGGTAAGTCCCGATCGCCCGGTGACCATCCGGGGAATTGCCTGATTTCCCGATCGTGGCTACTGCTAACTACCCATTCATCGCGTGACGAGGGCCAGCATCAAGCCGCCACCAGGGCAAGCTCGATGCGGCAGCGACCCCAGGGGGATCCCCGGGGTCGCTGGGAGAGGCCGCGGCGGCGCTTCATCAAGGCCGGATGTTCTGATTGATCTGGAAGACGTTGTCAGGGTCCCAGGCGCGCTTGACCTCGACCAGGCGCGGGTAGTTGCCGCGGTATGCCGCGCGCACGCGTTCGTCACCCTCCTCGGTCAGGAAGTTGATGTAGCCGCCCGGGTCGGCATACGGCCGCAACTCCGCGTGATAGGCGCGCACCCAGGCCATGCGCGCGTCCATGACCGCCGGGTCGGGGTTGATCGCCAGGAGGTTGTGCGTGGCCAGCGCGTCGCGGAACGGGAAGGCCGTCGCGCTGGCCGGCACCTCCTGGATCGCGCCGGTGAGCGGGTAGATGTGCGCGCCCGACCAGGGATCCGGCACCTGCGGGGCGTGGCGCGCGTGCACGGCGATGGCTTCGTCGGGCAGCGCGTGGACGACGTCCGACTTCCAGTAGTGTTGCAGGCCGGGCGTGTAGAGCCCGTCGAAGAGCGTCTGGAGCATCGGGTAGGGCATCGGTCCCAGCAGGTCGAGCGCGGCCGGGGCGATCGCGCGGAAGGGCCGCACCGCCTCCTCGGCCTTGCTCATGTCGCCGCTGTAGCAGACCACGAAGGCCGTGGCTGGCTGGAAGTGCAGCGCCTCCGGGATGAAGGGGGCTGGCGCGCCCTGGTGGACGGCGAAGAAGGCGCTGATCTCGCGCGGCGCATCGACGATCCAGTCGCGATAGAACTCCAGTAGCGTCTGGGCGTGCTCGGCCGGGTAGAAGATCGGGCCGCCGTAGATCGTGGCGACGTCGTGCAGCCGGAAGGTGAAGGCGGTGACGATGCCGACGTTGCTGCCGCCGCCGCGCAGCGCCCAGAACAGGTCGGGGTGCGCGTCGGCGCTGGCTTTGACCAGGCGACCGTCGGCGGTGACGACGTCGGCTTCGATCAGGTTGTCGAGCGAGAGGCCGAAGCGGCGCGAGAGGTGGCCGAAGCCGCCGCCGAGGGTGAGCCCGGCCACGCCGGTGGTCGAGATGATGCCGGAGGGCGTGGCCAGGCCGAAGGCATGCGTGGCGTGGTCGACGTCGCCCCAGAGCGCGCCACCGCCGACGCGCGCGGTGCGGGCTTGAGGGTCGACGTGGACGTTGCGCATGGGGGCGAGGTCGATGACCAGGCCGCCATCGACGGTGCCCTTGCCGGCGACGTTGTGGCCGCCGCCGCGAATGGCGAGGGGCAGATCGTGGTCGCGGGCGAAGCGCAGCGCGGCGAGCACGTCGGCGGCGTCGTGGCAGCGGACGATGAGGGCCGGGTGCTTGTCGATCATGGCGTTGTAGACGGGGCGGGCGTCGTCGTAGCCGGGCTCGCCGGGCAGCAGCAGCTGGCCGCGCAGCTGGGCTGCCAGCCCCTGGAGCTTGTCGCGCCCCAGGGTCGTGGTGCTGGTCTCGAGGGCCATTGTCGGATTCCTTTCCAGTTGTCTTCGTCGTCAATCCGCCTCCGTTGGCGGGTCGGTTGGCTGGCGCTCGCGCAGATGCCGTCCGTGCCCGGCGTCGTGACGCCGGGTGGTGACATGCGTTTGGCCGGTTGATGAAAGGTCTCGCGACAGTGCGGCGAAGCTGCCCGGTATACTCCGGGCCAGAGGGATCCACAGGACTGGCGCTTCGCCGTTCTGCCTCCGGCCGTGGGGCTGTTGCAGCAACCCCGCGGCCGCTTCGTCTCTGGCTCTACATCGTCACACTCCTCTGTCCTTTCTCTCCAACGTCGGGGGACAGCTGCAGCAGGGCCGCGATGCGCTCGGCCGCCCGGCGCGCGCCGCCGGCCTCAACCGGGCGGTAGCGCGGCGGTTCGTGGAGCAGCTCCGCTAAACGCGCGGCGAGGCTTTCGGGATGCGCTTCAGCGTAGGGCACGCGCGCCCGAATCGGGACGCCGTAGCGCTCAAGCCGGTGGGCGACGTGGCGGTTTTGCTCGAAGTGGTGCGTCAGCGGGAAGTAGAGAAACGGCGTGCCGGCCGCGACCAGTTCCATCGTCGTCGACAGGCCGCCCTGGACCAGCGCGACGTCGGCGGCCGCCAGCAGTTCATAGAGATTGTGGACGTAGCCGCGGTACTCCACGCCGGGCACCTGCGGCAGGCGCGCCGGATCGATCCGCGGCCCGCATACAACGACCAGCCGCAGGTCATCGACCGCCTCGCGCGCCGCCGGGTAGCTCTCGACGATCCTCCGCAGCAGCGCCGTTCCGACGCTCGTCCCGCCGACCGCCGCGACCGCCACTCGCTCGCCCGAGTGAAAGCCGAAGCGCTCGCGCAGCGACTCCTTATCGCCGAGATCGGCCGGGTCGAAATAGCGGATGTAGCCGTTGTGTTCGAAGTTCTCGGCGACCCACTCGCCGATCGGCGGCATCTCCGGGCCGAAGCGGTCCGGAACCATGTCCTCCGGCCCGCCGATGTAGAGCGCGACGTCGCGGATACGCGGGTAGCGCGCCACCTGCTCGATCATCTCGGCGTTGTAGTCGGCCGTCAGGAAGGCCTCGCGACCGTCGTCGCCGTCGACCATCGGCAGGTAGCCCACGAAATCGGTCAGCCAGGCGAACGGCGCCGTCTTCAGCTCCGGGTTCTCGTGCAGGTAGTAGTCCAGCTCCCAGGCCTCATCGCCGATCCAAAGGTCATAGTGCCCCTCTCGGGCAGCGTCGAGGAACACGTGGAAGTTGTTGAGCAGGATCTCGTCCATGTTGCGGAGCGCCTGGAAGACGTTGAGCTCGTGTTCGCCGGACATCTCCGCCTCGATGTGCGGCGACTCGCCGGCCAGCTCGCTGCTCAGCGGGTGGATGCACTCGCCGTTGGCCTCCAGCACCGCCGTGACCGGGTGCTGGGCCAGCCAGTCGATCTCCAGGTCCGGGACCAGCTTGCGCAACTCCCTGGCGATCGCCACGTCGCGCTGAGCGTGCCCCAGGCCGATCGGGCTGCTGACGAACAGCGCGCGCTTCTTTGAGCGCGCCATCGCGCGCCGCCAGCGCCGTTCCCTTGGGCGCTCCCGCCCGATGAAGTCGTGGATCATGGCGTTCACCTTTACCGGGTCGCGGGCCATCGGGACGTGCCCGCTGCCCTCGAGGACCACCAGCTCGGAGTGCGGGATGGCGGCGTGGACCTTCTGCGCCGAGCTCAGCGGGATCGACGGGTCCAACTCGCCGTGGATGAGCAGCGTCGGGCACTGTATCCGGGCGTAGTAGTCGTTCGGGTCCTCCGCAGTCAGTTCGATGCAGGCGGCGATCAGATGCTCGGGGTCGGTCTCCAGCGCCCAGGAGTCAAAGTCCTCGATCGCCTTGGTTGAGTGTGGCTCGGGGAAATCGATCTCAGCGATCATGCGGGTCAGCTCCGGGTAGCGCTTCCGCATGTCGTCGGCGTACCAGTCCACCGGCCCATTTGGGTCGCGCGGCGCCAGGAAGGCCGCTTCGATCCAGGCGCGGACCTGCTCCGGCCCCGGATTCGGGTCGGTGGAGTGCATCGACGGGAACGTGCCAACGCTGACCAGGTGCGTTACCCGTTCCGGGTTTCCGGCTGCGAGCGGGCCGAGCCAGCGGATCGCCCAGGTGATGCCGACCAGCGCCGCGCGCTCGATCCCCAGCGCGTCGAGGATCGCCAGCAGGTCGCCTGCGAACAGATCCGGCGCGTAGCCGCTCTCGGGGCGGTCGGACTTGCCGCTGCCCCTGCCGTCGTAGGTCACTACTCGGAAACCGCGGCGCGCGAAATACGGCACCTGCATCTTCCAGACACGGCTGTGGACGTAGTTGCCGGCCGGGGCGAAGACGATCGCTCGCTCGACGTCCCCCGGGCCGAAGACCTCGTAGTAGCTGCGCGTCCCGTCCAGGGGATTGACTGCGTAACCTGTCGCAGCCGGTTCAAGCGCGCGCATAGGCAGTCTCCATCTTCAACCGGTACGGCGAAGCGCGGTCCAGGAACTCGTGGATCATCAGGTTCACCATCACCGGGTCGCGCGCGTTCGGCGCGTGCCCGCCGCCCTCGATGACGGCCAGCTCGCAGTCCGGGATCTCGGCCTGGATCTGCAAGCTGTTCTCGAGCGGGATGATCCGGTCCATCTCGCCGTGGAGCAGCAGCGTCGGACAGCGCGTGGCCTGGCACCACTCGCGGGCGCGCGGCGTGGCGCTCTCCAGCGTGGTCGCGATCAGCGTCTCGCCGGTTGTCTCGCTGGCCCAGCTGACGAAGTCGTCAATTGGCTTCGTGGAGTGCGGCACGCTGAAGATCTGGCCGGCGAACCACTCCGTAAAGTCGC
>DATGQR010000230.1:0-3205 GCA_035304105.1 Thermomicrobiales bacterium
CGCGGGTCAGGCGCTCGCCCTCGACGATGGCTTGGATTGCGTTACGCAGCATGGCTCTGGCCTCCCTTTCCCTTAGTAACCGACGACCAGCTCGGCGGCCTGCGGGCTGCCGATGAAGGTCGCCAGGATCTGCCGGCCGGCATCGGTGAGGATCGATTCGGGATGGAACTGCACGCCGTAGACGTCGAACTCGCGGTGGCGCAGCCCCATGATCGTGCCGTCCTCCGAGCGCGCCGTGACTTCGAGCGCCGGCGGCAGGCTAGCCTCGTCAACGATCAGCGAGTGGTAGCGGGTGGCGGTGAAGGGGCTGGGCAGCCCGGCGAAGACGCCGCTTCCCTCGTGGTTGATCTTGCTGGTCTTGCCGTGCATCACGACCGGGGCGCGCACGATCTCCGCGCCATAGGCCGCGCCGATCGCCTGGTGACCCAGACAGACGCCCAGGATCGGGATCGACGGGCCCAGCTTGCGGACGATCTCGATCGAGATGCCGGCCTGCTGCGGCGTGCCCGGCCCGGGCGAGATCACGATCGCCTCGGGCGCCATGCGCCGGATGTCGGCGACCGTGGCGGCGTCGTTGCGGACGACCTCGACGTCCGCGCCCAGCTCGCAGAGGTACTGGTAGAGGTTGTAGGTGAAGGAGTCGTAGTTGTCGATGATCAGGATCATGCCCCCACCTCCACTTCGGCGTCGAGGCCGGCGTTGCGGCGCAGGCGCTCTTCCAGCTCGATCTCCTCAGCCAGCTCGATGGCGCGCATCGCGGCCGCCATCTTGTTGATCGTCTCCTGGTACTCGTAGTCGGCGCGCGAGTCGTGCACGATGCCGCCGCCGGCCTGCATGATGACCCGGCCCCCGCGCATCGCCATGGTGCGCAGCGCCAGCGCCTGGTCCATGTTGCCGCTGTAGGCGAAGTAGCCGACCACGCCGGAGTAGAGCCCGCGGCGGTCCGGTTCCAGCTCGGCGATGATCTCCATGGCCCGGATCTTCGGCGCGCCGCTGACCGTGCCGGCCGGGAAGCAGGCACGCAGCGCATCGACGCCGCTCATGTCCTCGCGCAGCTCGCCGGTGACGTGGCTGACGAGGTGGATGACGTGCGAGAAGCGCTCGGTGCGCATCAGCACCGGCACCTTGACCGTGCCGGGCTTGGCGACCCGGCCGATATCGTTGCGGGCCAGGTCGACCAGCATGACGTGCTCGGCGCGCTCCTTTTCGTCGGCCAGCAGGTCGGCTTCCAGCGCCAGGTCCTCGGCCTCGTCGGCACCGCGCCGGCGCGTCCCGGCGATCGGGTGGGTCGTCAGCACGCCGTCGTCCAGCCGGATCAGAGCCTCCGGCGATGCGCCGATGACCTGCTCGCCGCCCAGCTGCAGGTAGAACATGAAGGGCGACGGGTTGACCGTCCGCAAGGCCCGGTAGACGTTGAAGGGGTGCGCGCCGGTGTCCAGCTCGACGCGCTGCGAGGGCACCACCTGGAAGATGTCGCCCGCGGCGATGTACTCCTTGGCGCGCTCGATCATCGTGTCGTAGTAGGCGCGCGTGATGTTGAACTCGGCCCGGTCGCGCACGCTGACGTCGCTGATCGGCAGTTCGGCGACCGGCGGCTCGGGCCGGGCGCTGTCCAGTCGCCGGGCGATGCGCTCGATCCGCTCGACCGCCTCGTCGTAGGACTGCTCCAGCGGCACGCCGTCATCGATGTGGACGTGCGAGACGACTTTCATGCGCCGCTCGACATGATCGAAGACGACCATCGAGTCGACGAACATGTAGACGCCGTCCGGGAAGCCATTGGGGTCGTTGGCGGCCACCGGCAGCTTCTCGAAGTAGCGCACGGCCTCGTAGGACAGGTAGCCGACGGCGCCGCCCAGGAAGCGCGGCAGGCCGGGCACGTTGACCGCCTTGTAGGGCGACAGGAAGGACTGCAGGGCGACCAGCGGGTCGTCGTAGGGGATCGCCTGCTTGTAGCCGCCCTGGTTGGCATGGGCGACGCCGTCTTCCAGCCGCACCGTCAGGTAGGGGTCCGCGCCGATGAAGGAGTAGCGCCCCAGCACCTGGCCGCCCTCGACGGACTCCAGCAGGAACGAGTAGGGCCCCTCGGCAACCTTCAGGTAGGCGCTGACCGGTGTCTCCAGGTCGGCGGCCAGCTCGCGGTAGAGCGGGATGACGTTGCCCTGGTCGCTGAGCGCGCGGATCTCCTCCAGCGTCAGCGAGTAGCGGTGCGAGCGCAGCGCGGCGCGCTTGCGCTCCGGAGCGATCGATTGTGTTTGCGACTTCATCTCAACCATGGTGACGGTGACTTTCCGAATCAGAACGAACGAAACGCCGAGTTTGGAACGAGCAGGCCACGCCAGCGCATGCGATAGAGCCCGGCGGGGGTGCGCTCGCGTCTATCTCGTTCGATCTTCTTCATCCGCATCTCGTCGACCCAATCAACGGCAACAAAAAAACCTCTCGTCCCAACAGGGACGGAGGCTCGTATTGGCCGATCTCCGCGGTGCCACCCTGGTTGGCCGCCGATTGGCGACCCCCTCAGCCAGATACGGGATAGCTCTCGAGCAGATGCTTCGGCTTCCGATATCTGGTCCCGTGGTAACGGCGGGACGGCCCCGGCGCCTACTACTGAGCTCTGGCGAGCCGTTCGGGGCGCAACTCCCGGATCCATTCCGCGCCTGCCCTGGTACCGGCTTTCCACCAGCCGCCGGCTCTCTAGACCCGGCCTTGGCGCGTACTCGTTCCGATCGACGTTGTTTCGCGTCGCTCAATTGCGGCGTAGCTTAGCGCGGCCCCATCGTTCTGTCAACCATCCCTGTCCAGCACATCCCATCCAAGAACCTGACTAACGGCTGGCTAACGGGCACCCCCTACCGTGAGATCGGCGGGCAGAACCGGGATCGGTCGCGCGGCGCGGCGCGGTCTCCGGTTCTCAGATCAATCGTTGGAAGGAGGTTTTTCAATGCGACGTAGTCTCCTCGCCATACTCGCGCTGGTGCTGGTCGGCGGCAGCCTTTCGTTCGAGCCTGGCAACACGCGCGCTGCGCCAATCGCGGGTGAAGCGTTCCAGCGCACCTGGCAGCGCACCGATCAACCGGTCGCCGCGGGCGCCGTCAATCGCACCTGGATGTGGGGTCCGGAGCCGTTCAGCGACGCGCTGCAGGAAGCCTACGAGCAGGCGCCTGGCGGACAGCGGCAGGTGCAGTATTTCGACAAGAGCCGC
>DATGQR010000231.1:0-13717 GCA_035304105.1 Thermomicrobiales bacterium
CACGCTGATGCGGCGGATCGCATCAGGGAACTCTCAACGGTGAGGACGAGACGATGAGGTTGACCCGACACGGCGAGCACCTGATTCAGTTGACACGCTTTCCTTTGCTCTTTCCGATCAATACGTACCTGGTAAGCGAGCCGGACGGCTTCACGCTGATCGATACCGGGATGTCCGGTTTCGGCAAGCGCATCATGGCCGCGACCCGTGAGTTGGGCCTACCGATCACTCGGATCGCCCTGACCCACGCGCATGGTGACCATGCCGGCTCGCTTGATGAGCTTCACGCGCTGCTGCCTGAGGCCGAGATCCTCGTCGGCGCGCGCGACGCTCGCTTCCTGGCCGGCGACATGAGCCTCGACCCGAATGAGCCGCAGGACAAGCTGCGAGGCAGTTACGTCACTGCCCGAGTGCGGCCGACGCGCTTGGTAGAGCCGGGAGACCGCGTCGGTTCGCTGGAGGTGATCGCCGCGCCGGGCCACACGCCAGGGCAGATCGCCTTCTTCGACACGCGCGACCGCACGCTGATCGCCGGCGACGTGTTCCAGACCCGGGCGGGTTTGGCGGTGAGCGGCAAGCTGCGGCCCCTGTTCCCGTTCCCGGCCATAGCGACCTGGCACAAGCAGACGGCGCTAGCGACCGCAAGGGCATTACGCGCCCTCGAGCCTTCGCGGCTTGCGGTCGGGCACGGCGAGGTGATAGAGGCGCCGGGCGCGGCTATGGACCGCGCCATCGCCGAAGCGGTGGCTGCCTTCGGGCTGGAGCCGGCGGGTGTCGCGTAGAGCCGGGCTCAATCGGGCCGCGGTCGTCGAGGCCGCCGCCGAGTTGATCGACGCTCAGGGCGGCGAGCTATCGCTGCGCGAGGTGGCACAGACGCTGGGCGTGCGGACGCCGTCACTCTACAACCACGTCGAGGGCCTGGAGGATCTGCGCCGGGAGCTCGCGCTGCTGGGCTTGCGCGAGCTGACGCAGGTAATCTTGCGCGCCGCGGCCGGCCGCTCAGGGAGCGACGCACTGCTCAATGTCGCGCGCGCTTACCGCGACTATGCCCGCGCGCGGCCCGGGATCTACACGACCGTCCAGCGCGTGCCCGCTCAACACGACGCCGAACTGGACACCCGAGCGTCTGAGATCGTAGCGGTGCTAGCCGCGATCTTCGAGCCGCTGGGATTCCGCGACGACGATGCCGTCCACGCGATCCGCGGCTTTCGTAGTCTGTTGCACGGCTTCGTGGCGCTGGAGGCGGCCGGGGGCTTCGGTATCCCGCTAGATCTGGATGAGAGCTTCGAGCGGGCCGTGCGCGCCTATATCAACGGTCTGGCGGCCTAGCGCGAACTACCGATCAATCGCGCGCCAGGCCGTGTTCGAAGGCGAATGCCGTGGCTGCCGTGCGCGAGCTGACGCCCAGCTTCGAGTAGACCGATGACAGGTGGCGTCCCACGGTGCGCGGGCTGATCGACAGCGCCTGGGCAACTTCGGCATCGGTCATGCCGCGCGCCACCAGGCGCAGCACATCGACTTCGCGGGGCGACAGGCCGCCGGGGATCTCCTTCGGTTGTGACGCGACCTCTGCGACGGATCCAGCGCGCTCGATCTCAGCCAGCAGAGGCCGGGCGCCCAGTTCTTGAGCGATCGTCGTGGCGGCGTCGAGTAGCTCGTCGGCGCGCTGGCGGTCACCTGAGGCGGCTGCGTGGCGCGCCAGGGCAAGCTTGCAGCGCGCGATCTCGTATGGCGCTTCGGCGGCTTCGGCGATCGCCAGCGCGTCGCCAAGGTGCTTGGAGGCCTCGCTCAGCTCGCCGCGCTCGACGACGAGCTCGCCGAGCAGCCGGTTGGCGGTCATCAGCGGCAGCGGCTGGCGCGGCTTGGTGGCCAGTTGGATGACGTCGCGCGCGTACCGGGTCGCCGTGTCGAAGTCGCCGCGAGCGCGTGCCAGCGCCGCGTCGATCAGGCGGTGTTTGGCCAGCGCCGGCAGGCGGCCGGTCCAGCGCGCCCATTGACCATAGGTGGCCGCCCACTCGCTGGCGCGCTCCAAATTGCCGCGCTCCAGCTCGAGCTCGAAGGCCACGCGCATCATCTCCATCGTGTTGTGAGCAAGCCAGACACTCGGGGCCGTGTCCGGACCGTTCGGGAGGGCGGCGCGGATGCGCACCAGCGCCTGATCGTAGTTGCCTTGCAACTGGTCCAGCTCGGTTAGCAGCAGCATCGAGCCCGTGCGCAGGATGGGGATTTCCAGGCAGGTTTCGGCGCGCCGGCGCGCTTCGGTCCACTCCCCGAGCAGGATGTGGCCCTCGGTGATGTGCGGGATGACCTGGCTGTCGATCAGACGGGCGAAGTCCGAGCGCGCCCAGTACTCGTCGGCCAGCTGGATGGTCCGGCGGCCGGCCGCCGCGTTGTCGGCGAAGTAGGACTTGTCGAGGGCCACATACTCCCAGTCGTAGGCGCCGGCCACGCCGTGCGGGTTGCCCACTTCCTCGCGCCGGCGACGGGACGCGGCGAACTCGACGCGCGCCCGCTCGACGTCGCCGATGGCCGCATACGAGAGCGCCAGCGCCATATGCGCCTCGCCGATCTCATTCGGATCGCGCGGGATCTGGCCGCGCGCCAGCATCTCCAGGAAGCGGTTGGCCAGCTCGATCGCCTCGCGGTGGCGGCCGAAATGCGCCAGCATCTGCGAGAGCGTGCCGTAACTAACGACGTGTCGCAGGCTGCTGGCCGCGATGCGCGCGCGGTCATCTTCGGAGAGCGCCTCGTAGAGCCGCACGCCCTCGTCCAACTCATCGACCGAGTTCTCCCCGGCGAAAGCCCGGATGCGGCCGCGCAGCCAGGTTCCGACCGCGACGACGGCCTTGTCGCCGGCCTCGCGGCCCCGGTCGAGGGCGGTGTCCAGGTAGCCCAGCGCTCGTCCGGTGTCGATGTAGCGGTAGGCCTCGGCCGTCTCGAAGAGCAGCCAGGTGTGGTCGTCGAGCCGGCTCGCGTCGCGGTCGAAGATGACGAGCGCCTCCTCGAAGCGCGCCGCGGCAGCCATGTAGGCGGCCGCCTCGATTGAGCGGCGCCCGGCCAGGATCAGCCAGTCGGCGGCGCGCTGGTCGCCCGCCAGGTAGAAATGATGAGCGATGGTGTCCGGGTCGGGTAGGGGGTCGCTGGACATAATCTCAGCGATCCGGCGGTGCAGCCCGCGACGGCGCAGGAGGAACAGGCTGTTATAAAGCGCCTCGCGCACCAGGGCGTGGTTGAAGGCCAGGCCCTGGCGGTTCGGGACCTCGTCGATCAGGCCTGCGACCATCGCCGCCTCGACCGTAGCTGCCAGCTGGTCGTCGTCCAGCTCAGTCAGTTGTTGCCAGAGCGGAAGGGGGATCTCTTGCCCGATGACCGATGCGATCTGCAGCGCCTCGCGGGTGGTCTCGTCCAGCCGGCTCAGGCGCCCCTCGATCACCTGCTGGACCAGCGGCGGCATCTGCAAGGCCTCCAGATCGCCGAGTGTCCAGGCAACGCCATTCGGGCTACGGTCAACCGGGCTGAGGATGCGGTCCGCTTCCAGGGCGTAGAGCACTTCTTCGGTGAAGAAGGGATTGCCCTCGGCGTAGCGCGCCAGATAGTCGACCAGCCGCTGAGCATCGGGATCGGGGAGCTGGTAGTGCTGATCGACCAGCGTTCGCAAGGCGGAGTTGCTGAGGCGGTGGAGATTGACTCTGGTCGCGCGCGGCTCGCGCACCAGTGCCGGCAACATGCGGTAGAGCGGCATCTCCGGCGTCAGATCGGTGTCGCGGTAGGTCGCGACGATGGCGATCGGAAGCTCGCGCACGCGCCGGGCCAGGATGCGCAGCAGCTCGAGTGAGGCTTGGTCTGACCAGTGGAGGTCCTCCAGCACCAGCAACAGTCCGCGCGTTCCGGCCAGTTCGGTGAGGAAGTCCTCAAACTGCCCGGCCAGCTCGGTCGACGGGGGCACCGCCCCATCGACAACCCGCCGGATCGACTCCGGCAGCGTCGGCTCGCCGGCCTCCGGATGGTAGAGGCGGGCGAGGTCGATCCACGGGCTGTACGGCCGCGTCATCTCCAGGTCGTAGCACAGCCCGCTGACGACGCGCACGCCACCGGCGGCCGCTTCATCCGAGATCTCACGCACCAGCGTGGTCTTGCCGATGCCGATCTCGCCGCTGACGAAGGCCAGGCTCGCCTGACCGCGGAGCGCCCGTAAGGTGGCGTCGCGCAGCGCAAGCGTCTCATGTTCGCGCCCGACGACGATGGTGCCCTCCTCTGCCTTTCGGCTGTGGCCCTTTGCTGTTTTTTGGACGCCGGTTACCCCGACGTCGTCATTATAGAGACGTGCTTCGTCTTGCATAGTTGTTCCTGGCATCGATTCTGATCGGCGCGCGAACGACCCCGCCCAGCCGGCGGGCGGGGCATACCTCGCTGAGTGGTCATTCGGCGAATATGCGCTCGGCGCCGGCCGTCCAGGCGGCTCGCCACTCGCCATCTGGGAGTTGCGCAGTCACGCGCTCGCGGATCTGAGACGCTCGTTGCCGCTCGAGCGCGGCCTGGGAGGACTCCCCCAGTGCTTCGTGTGCCCGAGCGAGCGCGGCCCGAGACTGGAACTCCCGCAGCCAGTCGCCGGTTGCGACACTCTCGGCGACGACGGCCCGCAGTTCTTCCAGCGCGTCAGTTTCCTGCCCCAGGGCGAGCAGCGCCATGCCGCGCAGCAGACCGAGCCGCGGGATGACCATCCCCGGCGTCATGCCTGGCGCCGATTCCAGCAGGAGGTCCGCGATCTCCAGCGCCTCGTGCGCATTACCGCGCGCGAGCGCCAGATTGCCGCGCCGGTACCAGAGCTTGCGCTGGCCGATGTAGTCGAGTCGCGGTCGAGGTCCGATGTGCGCGTCGAGCAGGCTCGCAGCGCCTTCGAGATCGCCGTGGGCCAGGTACCAGTCGACCAGACGCGAGACACCGACGGCCGTCCAGTAAGCTGAGCCTAGCTCCCGAGCGCGCTCCAAGGTGTCCGTGACGTATTCGCAGGCGCGCTCCCAGTTGCAGGTGTCCATCGCGATGCCGCCCAACGCAGCGGTCGCGGCGATCGTCCACTGCTCGTGGGCGATCGCGCGGGCGCGCTCCAGAGCCTCGAAGACCTGGGCGAGACCCTGGCCGGCATGCCCGTAGGCCAGCACCAGCTCGCCGAACACCAGGAGCGCGAACGATTCTCCGGCGCGCCAGGAGATCGACCGCGCGATCTCGATTGACTCGCGCGCGGCTGCGAAGCGCTCGTCGAGCGGTCCGGCGGCGCGCGGCACCGTTTCGGTGTCGACGGCTGCCCCGGTAAGCGCCAGCATCGCCAGGCTCGACGACAGCCCGCGGCGATTGCCGGACTCTCGGAACATGGCGATCGACTCGCGGTAGGTCGCGTCGCTGCGCCCGAAGTCCCCGGTCAGGTAGTAGGCGAGGCCCACTAGGTCCAGGGTTTCCGCGATGCCGGTGCTGTCGCCCAGGCGCTGGAAGATCGCGCGAGCTTGCTCATGGGCCCGCAGTGCGTTGCCCGGCTTGCCGACGTTGACATGCCAGTTGCCCATCCGATTCAGGCTGTGGGCGACCTTCGACTCATCGCCGATCAGATGCGCGGTCGCCAGGGCATCGCGCACGTGCGCGCCTGCGCGGTGATAGTCCTTCACCGCCCAGATCGCACCCAGCTCGAGGTGGGCTCCCCACTTCAGTTCGAGATCACCTAGCTCGTTGGCAAGGTCGGCGAGCGCTTCGAGATCCGCCCTGGCCCCATCGAAATCGCCCAGCACATCGCGCGCGTGGCCACGCATGAGCAATGCCCGCCCCGGGAGGGGCGCATCCAGGCGGTTGGTGAGTTGCAGCGCCTTGCCGGCGTAGTCGGCTACCAGTTCGGGTTGGTGGACGGCCTGGGCTTGCTCGGCGGCCCGCAGCAGCCAGTCGACGCCGCGCGCGTCTTCGGCCCGGAAGTAGTGCATCGCGATGTCGCCGGTGTATTCCGAGACGCGGTCGGCAAAGATGTGCTCGAGCGCTGCGGCAGCTCGCCCGTGGAAGTGCCGGCGGTGGCGCAGGAGGATCGTGTTGTAGGCCATCTCCTGAATCATCGCGTGCCGGAACGTCAGCTCATCGCCGTCGTCGAGCGCCCGGAGCATGTCGAGGCACAGCAGGGCTTCGAGGTGCTCCGCCAGCTCGCCATTGACCTGCGCGACCCTTTGGAGCACGCGACGGTTGAAGGTGCGACCCAGCACGGCGGCCTGCTGCAGGGTCCGACGGGCTCCCGGCGGAAGACGGTCGATGCGCTCCAGCAACAACCCCTGAATGCTGTCGGGCAGCGATACGCGCGCCGGGTCGGCGTCGGGGCCGGGCCGCCAGCGGCCGGCAGCGTCCTCGACCGGTTCGAGCAGGCCCTGATCGGCCAGCGCGAGGATGAGCTCCTCGATGAACAAGGGGTTACCTTCGGCGCGCTCCAGGATCTGCCCGCGCAGCCGGCGCGCGGCATCCGCCTCGCCTTCGATCAACTGTTCGACCAGCCGGCGGGCAGCGTCGCTGGGTAGCGGCGCGAGGTCAATCTGCATGAGGAAGTCCGGGTAGTGGGCGCAAATCTCCTCGACGATCCGCATCACCGGGCGGTCGGCAACCTGCCGGTAGGTGAACAGGAAGAGCACCGGTTGCTCATGGAGCAGTGAGAAGATCTCGCCAGCGATTTCCAACGACGCGGCGTCGCTCCAATGGTAGTCCTCGCCAACCAGCATGAAGGCGCCGTCGGGGTTCCAGCCGCGTACAACCTGGAGGACGACGGTCGCCAGCTCGGCACGAAACTCCTCGGGCGCCAGCGCATCGATGTCGCCGTCCATGCCGTCGAAGTCAAGCGCCATGACCCGCTGGATGACCTGCGCGGCGCGCTCCCTGAACTCGTCAGGAAACTGGCTGGTGCGGGCGACGAATTTCTGGCGCACGACCTCCGACGAGTCGTTGACGTCGATGCCGAAGACGCTGCGGAAGCGCGCCTGGAGGCCGGCGTAGGCGCGCGCGCCGTCGATCGGGTGGATGCGGTTCTCCAGCAGAGCGACCGACAGCCCGCCGTCTCCCGGCGGGCGCGAGCGCACGTAATCGACGATCTCGTCGACGAGGCGGGACTTGCCCACACCCGGCTCGCCGGAGATCGCGATGATGCGGCCGCGGCCCTCTGAGCGCAGCGTGTCGATGGCCTCCCGAACCTGGGCCAACTCGGCCTCACGGCCGATGAAGGGCATCGTGCGCTGGCTGTGCTCCGGGCGCCGCGCGCCGCGCTTGTGCCCTAGCACGCGGTAGCTCGACTCCGGCGCGCGCTTGCCGCGCACGTCGACTTCGCCGAGCGGCTCAAACTCGAAATATGGCTCCGTCAGGCGGTAGGTGGACGCGCCCACGCGGATCGTGCCGGGAGCGGCCATCTGCTCCAGGCGCGAGGCGACGTTGATCGCGTCGCCCATGGCCGTGTACTCGACCATGGCGCGCGTCCCGAACTCGCCAACGACGACCAGGCCGGTGTTGATGCCGGCGCGCAGGTCGAATTCCAAGCCGCGGCGCTTGATCTCGGCGCGCAGGGGCTGGACGTCGTCCATGATCTCGAGCGCGGCGAGGATGGCGCGTTGAGCGTCGTCGCCGCGCGCGTGGGGCGCGCCGAAGAGGGCCAGGATTGCGTCGCCCATCAGGCGCGTCACCGTGCCGCCGTAGCGTTCGATCGGGCGAATCATGCGCTCGAACGCGGCGCCCATCAGCTCGGCCCACTCCTCCGGATCGAGGTTCTCGGCCATGGCGGTCGACCCGACTACGTCAATGAAGAGAATCGTGACGATGCGGCGCTCGCCGGTCTCGCTCGTGATCGAGCATTCCGACGCGCCCGTTCCGCGATCGTTCGGAGCCACGTTGCCTGGTTGGTACGTCCTCGTATCCACCGTTGCACTCACTGCTAGCCTCCCCTGGCTATTCGCTGTGGGCCGCCCCGGCACATGCCCACGCGTCGTTTCGCGCTGCGTTGCGCGTCCCGCCACACTGGCGGTTGCGCGGCGTCGTCGCCGCGGCAGATTCATCTTGTTGCACCGCTATCGAGCGCGCATGCGGCGTATTGCCCGATTCATGCCCGCCCGGCGGCCGTGCCGTAGGTAGTCCTCCTCCCACGCTGGGATCAATCAGCAGATACCGTTGTCCAGCGGCAGGCGCACCGCGAAGGTGGTGCGGCCCGGCTCGGATTCGAGCTGAATATCGCCGCTATGCTTGCGGACGATGTTGAAGCTGATCGCCAGCCCTAATCCGGTGCCCTGACCAGGGGGCTTGGTGGTGAAAAACGGGTTGAAGATGCAGTCGCGACTGGCGCTCGGGATGCCCGGGCCACTGTCTTCGACCTCGACGGTGATCGCGCCGGCCGCCAGCCTCGTCCGGATCGTCAACGTGCCAGCGCCCGCCATGGCGTCGGCTGCGTTGTCGATCAGGTTGGTCCAGACCTGGTTCAGCTCGCTGGCGTAGGCGCTGATGCGCGGCAGTTCCTCGGCGTACTCGCGCCGGACCTGGATGCCTTTGAGCTTGTGCCGCACGATGATCAGCGCCTGCTCGATGCCCTGGTGGATGTCGACCTCCTGCACCGGCGCCTCGTCGAGCCGCGTGTAGCCCTTGACGGCCGACACGATCTCGGAGATGGCGCGCGCGCTGAGCGTCAACTCACTCAGCAGGCGGTGGACCATCGACCCGTTGGCCATCCACCAGAGCACCGCCGGCAAGTGCGGCGCGGCGACCCCGGCCGCCACGCGCTCCAGGGCGTCGATGTCAAGGCCCGCGTCGACCAGGATTGGCGCGAGACGCCACGGTTCGGGCACGGCGCGGGTTTCGAGCCACGCGCTGACTTCCAACTCCAGGTCGGCGCGCTCCAGCGGATCCGGCTCGGGTTGCGCCTGGTCATCCGCCAGCTCGTCGCGGAGCTGCCGGACAACCTCGGCCTCGCCGTCGTTCAACTCCAGGCCACCCAGGAGCGCGGCGCGGGATTCCCAGTCGAAGACGGTGCTGGCGAGTTGGCCCGCGCTGCGCACCAGCGCCGCGGCCGGGTTGTTCAGCTCGTGGGCCAGGCCGGCCGCGAGCGTGCCCAACGCCGCCATCTTCTGATGCTGGACGAGGTGCGCCTCGGCCGCTTGCAGCCGGTTCCAGACCGTGCGGACCAGCGCCACCGCCATCTCCGGACGCGCCCGGAGGATGGTATCGAAGGCCGCGGCCGAGATCTCCAGGACCAGCGCCTCGGTCCCGGCGCGCACCGTCGCGTTGCGGCGCGCTTCCATTAGCAGGCCCATTTCACCGACCAGTTCGCCGGTCCCGCGGCTGGCGACGACGACCTCGCCGTCGCCGGTCGCGCGGAGGATCTCGACCTCGCCTTCGATGATCAGGTAGGCGGCCGTCGCGATCTCACCTTCGACGATCAGTACCTCACCCGGTTCCAGCCGTCGCGTCGTCGCGTCAGCCAGGAGCCGCTCCATGGCGTCATCGGTGAGATCGGCCAGCGCCGGGATCTCGCGGATGCGCTTGCGGATGTCGGTTGGCACGTGCATCGGCGCGTTCCTCACTAGAGCGTGCTCAGGTACTGGTGGACGAAGTGAATCGCCATCGCGCCCTCGCCGGTGGCCGAGGCGATGCGCTTCATCGAGCGGTGGCGCAGGTCGCCCGCCGCGAAGACACCCGGAATGCTCGACTCCAGGAGGTAGGGGTCGCGCTGCAGCGGCCAGCGCAGCGGGTTGTCAGGGGCGCGATCCAGGTCGTTGCCGGTCAGCACGTAGCCCTGCGGGTCGAGCGCCAGCTGTCCGCCGAACATGTCGGTCAGCGGCCGCGCGCCGATGAAGATGAACACGCTGGAAGCCGGGACGACCTGTTCCTCTCCAGTTACGGAGTTGGCGATCCTGAGCGCCTCAAGGCGGCCGTTGCCGATCGCCTCGACGATGCTGCGATTTGTCCACACCTCGATGTTGTGGGTCGTCTCGATGCGATCGATCAGATACTGCGACATGGTACGCGTGAGCGAGTCGCCGCGCTCCAGCATCCGGACACAGCGCGCGTAGTTGGCGAAGTGGACGGCGGCCTGGCCGGCGGAGTTCGCGCCGCCGACGATGAAGACATCCTCGCCCTTCGTCATCATGGCCTCGGACAGCGCGCCACCATAGTAGATGCCGGCGCCTTCCAGCTCGTTGATACCTGGCGCGCTCAGGCGCTTGTAGCTGACGCCCGTGGCCAGCAGGACGGCGTGGGCGTTGATCTCGCTGCCATCGGCCAGCTGCACGACACGGTACTGCCCCTGGACGCGTAGCCCGACGACCTCCCCGGCCATGATCTCGGCGCCCAGACGCTTGGCCTGGGTGACGGCCCGCCGGGCGAGATCCGCGCCGCTGAGGCCGGACGGGAAGCCCAGATAGTTCTCGATCCGCGAACTGGTGCCAGCCTGGCCGCCGGGTGCCTGCTTCTCGATCACCAGCGTGCGCAGGCCCTCGGACGCCCCGTAGACCGCGCCGGCCAGCCCGGATGGCCCCGCGCCGACGATGACCAGGTCGTAGAACGGCAGGGTGGCCTCTGTTTCCAGCCCGACACGGGCCGCGACCTCGGTGATCGACGGGCGCACGAGGTGCGAGCCATCCGGGAAGATGACCAGGGGCAGGCACAGCGGGTCGGCGCCGGTCAGCTTGACGAACTCGCGCGCCTCCTCGTCGCGCTCGATGTCGAGCGAGCGATATGGCAGCAGGTTGCGGGCCAGGAAGTCCTTGACCTGGAAGGTCGCGGCCGACCAGCGGGTGCCGACGATGCGGATGCCCTCGAACGGCGGCGCGTAAGCGGCCAGCCAGTCAAAGAGCACCTCGTCGACGACCGGATAGAGAATCTCCTCGGGCGGGTCCCAGGGCTTCATCAGATAGTGGTCGAGCTGGACGTCGTTGATCGCCTGGATCGCCACGGCGGTGTCGGCGTAGGCCGTCAGCAGGATGCGCTTGACGTCGGGGTAGAACTCGATCGCCCCCTTCAAGAACTCGACGCCGGTCATGCCGGGCATGCGCTGATCGACGATCAACAGCGCGACCGGCGCGCCGCGCAGCATGAGCTTGCGTAGAGCTTCGAGCGCGGCCGCTCCAGAGTCGGAGCGCAGGATGCGGAAGCGATCGGCGTAGTGGTTCTGGAGATCGCGGGCTACGGCCGCGAGCACGGCCGGCTCGTCGTCGACGACCATGATGACTGGCTTCCTGGCGGCATCGCCGGTCGCGTTATTCGCCGGGGTAGACATCGGTGTCCCCTCTCTGCGTGCGTCATCGCGCTCCATTGCGCGACGTGTCCGTGGGGTAACGGTTTAGGTTGTGGCGCGAGGCATTAAGTCCCGCGCTTGCTCCCCGCTCGTCTGGCGCCTTGCGACCCCCCGGCGAGAAGCCCGGCGCGGGGAACCGGGCTTCTCGCTCCAGGAGGGAGTCGTCAAAATGGCGGCTTAGCTCGAGCCGTCGTGACGCCGACTCCGGCGCCCGCCCATCGCGCGGGAGATGCCCTCGCGCATCCACGCGAAGCAGTTCAGCCGGCGCATGCGGCGGGCATGATCGCTGATCACGGCCTCGAAAATATCCGTCGGAAACATCGTGCTTGCCTTTCCTGAATCAGCCTGTGGCGCTCCATTGCGCCGCGGCACGGCGGCGGCGTCCGAGCGGCCGCCCGATAGCGCCGCCTAGGCGGACTTGCGCGGCCCTCCGTAGACGTAGCGGTACGCCTGGCGACCCTTCCAGTTCCGCCAGCGTTCGCCGTCCTTGCTGATCCAGACCTGGCCCGATGGTGTCTGGTGATACATCGCACACCTCCCTTGGTGTCGTGTTGCCCCGGCACCGTTGCCGGGCGCGTCGTTCAACTGGACTCAGACTATGGCGAGCGCCACGCGATCACATCTGGGGGATTGCCCATTCGACTCGTAGTCGACGCTCGGGTGGTTGCAGGCAGCCCGGAGCATGAGGTGGGTAGGACTACCCACCTCAATATGAGGAGGAAACAGCCGTGCCCACGAGGGCACGGCTGGCAGCGAACCGGTATGGGTATGAAGAACTGATCAGGCGGGCTGTTGAGTCGTCTCCTTCGAACGGCGAACACCAATGGCGAGCGCCGCGACGGCGGCCATCGCTCCGAGCGCGGCGATACCGATCAGCTCGTAGCCGCCTATGCGTATCAGCAGGCCGCCGGTGGCGCTCCCCAGTGCCGCGCCCAGGGCGATCGTCGAGATGTTGAGCACCATCGTCGTCGCCGGGCCGAGCGTGCGTTCGCCGGCCAGCATCGCCGTTATGCTGGTGAAGGTGATGCCGGCGACGAAGGCCATGCCCATCGCGAGTGCGACGACCAGGTAGGGCTCGGGGCGGAGCGTATAGATGGTCAGCGCGCCAGCGCCGATCAGTAGCGAGCCGATCGCGAAGGTCCGGCGCTGGTCGAGGCTACCCAGCCGGCCGCCCCCGGCCAGGTTGCCGAGTACGCTGCCGCCGCCTTCGAGCATGAATGCGATGCCGACTTGGCGCGCCGAGAAGCCCAGAATCTCCTGGTAATAGGCGCCGGCATAGATGGCCAGGCCGCTGATGACGAACGAGCGCAACAATGAGAGCAGGTACAGCTGCCGGGTGGACGCTCCGGTCGCAAGCGGCCGGTAGGTGGACAGGATGGCGCGCGGCGAGGCGCAGCGGCCGGGCCGGCGCCGGTCGGGCGGCAGCAACCGCGCGGCGACCAATAGAGCCACCAGCATCGCGGCCGCCAGGAGCAAGAACGCGCCGCGCCAGAGTATGAGGGTCGCCACGAGGACGAGCGCCGGCACCCCGGCGACGATGGCGATGGACGCCGCGGCCTGGGTCATGCCCATTGCCTGGCGCCGGGCTCTGCCGTCGAGGTGGGTCGCAACGACGGCGAAAGCCACGCCATAGGTCATCGCCATGCCCAGCCCACCGACCAACCCGCCGAGAGCCAGCACGACGATGTGCGAGGCCAGCGCTATCAGCGTGGCGCCAAGCGAAAGTAGCGACAGCCCGATCAGTATGCTTCGCCGCTGGCCGTAATGGTCCGCGAGTGGTCCGGCGAAGAGGCCGGCAAGAGCCGAGATCAGCGCGCCCAGCGTCAGCACCTGGCCGACGACCGGGACCGACGAGCCAGTGTCGCCGGCCGCCTGGCTGACGAACGGCCGGAAGCCGACCCACCAGAGCATCCCAACGAAGACGGTCGAGAAGACCGGTGCGAGCAGCCGGAGGTCGAGTCCCACCTCGACTGGGCGCGGAAACGAACGCCCAATGACAGACATAGCCGCCTCCCTTGGCGTGGCCCGCGCGCCATTGCGCGGGAGTCCGATTGACGGCGCGCCCACTCTGGCGCGTACCGACACAGTACGTGGGCATGGCCCCGCTGTGGATGCGCGAAATCACCAGTTCGCCTGGTCAGGACTACCCATTGCTCCGCCCTCCAGTTGGCTGTGGCCGTTCCTCCGTTGTGGCGGTGGTATGGTGGCGCTATCCTCGGGGCCGCCGCGCGTCGGCGACTGAAGGGGACAGCTCGCTAGAGGGGTTTTCACATGACGTTGGATTTGACGGCCTACCGGTTCCTGACCTTCGACTGCTACGGGACCTTGATCGACTGGGAAACGGGCATCGTCGAGGCGCTGCGGCCGGTCCTGTCGAGGCGGAGCATCGAGCTGGGTGACGAGGAGATCCTCGAACTCTTCGGGAGCCTGGAGACC
>DATGQR010000232.1:0-3911 GCA_035304105.1 Thermomicrobiales bacterium
GGGATAGGACCTACCGCTGAAACCCGCCGATCTGGTCCGGCACGAGATCGTCCTTGCGCTCCACTCGCTGCTGATCTCTGGGGCGAGCCTCTTGATTGTTGCCGGGCTGATCGCGACGCCGACCAACTGCGACTGCGGGGCGGGCATATCCCACCCCCACTCGCTCTTCCTGCTGCCAGGCCATCACCATGACAGCTCCGGGCGGCACGTGCGGCTCGACGCGCCGGGCGAGCACCCCCATACCATGCAGGCGGCCGTCGACCGCGGCCCGCGACTCGCCGCGTTCAGCGGCCACGCATCCGAGAGCATCGCGATGATGGTCGCCGCGTTCCTGAGCATGACCGTGCTCTGGCGACGCCTGCGCCAGCGCATCATCGACCTGCCGCTGCCGCCCGGCTACCAGCACGTGCCGGATCCGCCGCCCCCACGGCTAGTCCCCCTTACCGTTTTCAACTGAACCATCGTCAATGACCTGAGGAGGACGCATGCCGTTTCTCAAATGTGGCCTGCGCTCGCGGTTGGCGCTGCTGATAGGGCTGGCCATGCTTGTAGCCCTGAGCGTCGCGCCCGGCGTTTCGGCCCACGAGCGCCGGGCAGTCGGCGACTACGAGATCGTGATCGGGTTTCTGAACGAGCCTGCCATCGTCGAAGAGCCGAACGGGCTCGACCTGCGCGTATCCCGCGGCTCCGGCGAGGCTGCCGAGCCGGTCGAGGGGCTGGCCGAGACGCTGCAGGCCGAGGTTATCTACGGCGGGCAGTCCATGCCGCTCGAGCTGCGCCCCGCCTTCGGGCAGCCGGGCGCCTACCGGTCGGACTTCATCCCGACCGCTGAGGGCGCCTACACCTTCCACATTACCGGCCAGATCGAAGGCATGGAGATCGACGAGACGTTCACCAGCGGCCCGAACACTTTCTCCGAAGTCGCCAGCCGCGCGGCGATGAGCTTCCCCAATGAGGTCGCCGCCGTCGGTGAGGTCGCGGCCGAAGTGTCTGATGCGGCCGACAGTGCGGATTCCGCCCAGACACTGGCGATCGTGGCGCTCGTCGTCGCCGTGCTCGGTTTGCTGGTCGGGGTGGCGGCGTTCGTGCTCTCGCGGCGCGGGGCAGCTCGTGAACCGGCTACTTAGCGCGCCGGGGCAGTGGGGAGCGGGGTGGCGCATCGGCGCCGCCCTGCTCTGCCTGTTCGTCCTCGCTGCGCCTCCGGAGCGCGCCTCCGCACACGCGTTCCTGGAGCGCAGCGAGCCGGCCGCCAACGACGTTCTGCCCGAGGCGCCGGCTGAGATACTGATGTGGTTCACCGAGCCGCTGGAGCCGTCCTACACTGGCGCGCAGCTCTTCGATGTCCGCGGCGAGCCGGTCGACACCCCGGACGCCGTCGTCGATCCCGATGACCCGTATCACCTGAGGCTGCCGCTCCCGGGCGACCTGGAACCCGGCACCTACACCGTTGCCTGGCGCAACATCTCGACGGCCGACGGCCACCCTGCCGAGGGCTTCTTCGCCTTCACGATCGGCTCGGACGCGGACATCGCCGTGCCGGTCGCGCCGGCGACGGCCGACTTCGGCGGCCAGCCGACCTGGGTGGAAGCGACCGGCCGCTGGCTGGTGCTGCTCGGCCTGATGGCGCCGCTCGGCATGCTCCTGGTCGCGAGCTGGGTGCTCCCGGGCGGCGGCCTGCTGGGACGTGCCTGGCCGCTGCTTCGAGCCATCTCGCTGGCCTGCCTGGGGCTGGCGCTCGCTGGCAGCATCGTCCTGCTGGTGGATCAGACGCTCACAGTCGAATCCAGCTTCTCGCTGGGCGCGGCCGGGGATCTGCTGGCCGATTCCCGCTTCGGCCGCTACTGGTTGCTGCGGGCTGCCGCCATAGCAGCGCTCGCCGTCGGGCTGGCCGTGACGCGGCGGCTGGACGCTGCCCCGCGCTGGCAGCGCATCGCTCTGATCCTGCTGGCGGCCCTGCCGCTGATCCCCATCTCGCTCAACAGCCACGCCGCGGCCGTCGGCCAGGGCGACGCCGCGGCGGTCGTCTCCGATGTCGCCCACATGCTTGCCGGCGGCGCGTGGGTCGGCGGCCTGCTGGGCCTCCTGGTCGCGCTCTATCTGCTGCGGCGCACCGCGCCCGACGAGCGCCGGGGGGCCCTGGGCGCGATCATCCGGCGCTTCTCGACCCTGGCGATCGCCAGCGTGCTGGTGCTCGTCGCCAGCGGGCTCTACGCGACCTGGTTGCAGGTTGGAGGGCTGGACGCGCTGCGCGAGACTGACCACGGCCGGACGCTGGCGCTGAAGCTGGCCCTGATGCTGGCGATGGTCTGTCTGGGCGCGATCAACCTGCTCTTGCTGGAGCCGCGCCTGCGCGCCGGCCGGTCGAGCGGTCTGGAGTTCCGGCGCACGGTCGCGGCCGAGGTGCTGCTCGGCGTGGGCCTGCTGGTGCTGGTTGGCATCCTGACCAGCCTGCCGCCAGCGCGCGGCGCGCTCGCGTCGGAGGGCGGCCGACTCTCCGAGCGCCTGGAAGATGGCGGCAGGCGCGTCGGCTTGGTCATTACGCCCGGCGCGGTCGGCGCGAACCGCTACACCGTCGATGTGCACGGTGGGGGGCACGCGGACCACGGCGGCGTCGCCCTGCTGCGCTTCAGCAGCGCCGCCCTGGCCGGGGTCCGGGAGGTGGAGCTGGAGCTGGCCGGCGACCACCGCTACGAGGCCGCCGGCAGCGAGTTGAGCGTGGTCGGCGACTGGGACGTCGAGGTCATCCTGCGCCAGCCCGGCGCCGCCGACTGGCGCGCGGCCACCCGGTTCCAGGTCGGCGAGCAGCCGCCGGTCGTCTCCGTGCCCGGCGAGGCCGCCCGCTTCCCGGGTGTCCCGGGCGCGCTGTCCGTGCTGGCCGTTCTGATCGCGCTGCCGCTGGTGGTGCTGGGCCTGCGAGGTCAGGCTCCGCGGCTGGTCGCCGTCGCCGGGGGCGTGTTGCTGGTCGTCGCCATCGCCGGCCTGTTGCTCACCGCCGTCGACCCCGAGCAGCGCGACACCACGCCCTCAGAGCCGGAACCTCACCATCACGCGCGTGACGCCGGTCGTGGCGTCACGCGCGACCCCGCTTCGCACTAAGATGGCCGGGTCCGGCAACGGGTTTCTGAGTCGGGGTGGACGGCGCTTTCGGCCCGGTCTCTCGCCACGTAAACGGGGCCAGCGAGTGGAGGCGCGATGAGAGACGGAAGTTCGCGACAGCTTCACCGGCAGCCGTACTCGGCGGATGGGACGCCACGCCTGACCCTGCTCGGCACCGGCACGCCGGCGCCTCTGCTCCATCGGGCCGGCTCCAGCTACCTGGTGCAACTTGACGAGGAGAATCTGCTGTTCGACTGCGGCCCGTTCGCCGTCCACCGGCTGCTCCAGGTCGGCGTGCCGCCTACGGCGATTGACACGCTCTTTCTGACGCACCTGCACTATGACCACGCGGCCGATTACGGCTACCTGGCGCTCAATCGCTGGGATCAGGGCGCCGGCAAGCTCGCCGAGCTTCAGGTGTACGGCCCGCCGCCGCTCGACAGGATGACGGCCGCGCTCTTCGGTCCGGGCGGCGTCTGGGAGCCGGACCTGACCGCCCGCACTGAGAATCCCAGCAGCCAGTTCGTCCACGAGATGCGCGGCGGCGAGCTGCCCCGCTATCCGCTGCTGCCCGACGTGACGCTCGTCGCAGACGGCGACGTCATCTCGGGAGATGGCTGGAGCGTGCGGGTTGCCGAGGTCGTCCACGTCCAGCCGCAGCTCACCTGCCTGGCCCATCGCCTTGAAGCTGGCGGCCGGTCCATCGTCTTCGGCGGCGACACCAGCCCAACCCCAGCGTTGACCCGGCTCGCCGAAGGCGCCGATGTCCTGGTGCACATGTGCCACTTTGTGAACGGCGTCGAGCGTGACCCGCG
>DATGQR010000233.1:0-5947 GCA_035304105.1 Thermomicrobiales bacterium
TGTCTCCACCCCTACGATGTTGTTAGAGCACAGTCATGCAAAGTAGCCGGGTATTCATGCGTCGCAGGGCCGAACATTGAGATCGTGCCGCACGACTCTGCAGGGACGTGCCGCTGGCGCATCTGGCCCGGTTTCGAGACGGGATGCGCGACAGGTTCGAGGCTCCCGCGCCTCAGGCGGTGTAGGTCTTCTCCTCGAAGTACTCGTGCTCGTTGTCGACGCGGATGTTGCCGGGGTTGAGGCCCAGCTCGATCTCTTTCTCGCGTCGGCGCATCGCCGCGGCGACCGCCTCTTCGCCGCCGAGGTACTTCTCGATCAGCTCGTCCATCCCGAAGACGACGTCGACCTTGATGTCGTCGTTCTGGTACTCCATCACCAGCTCTTCGAGGCGCTTAAAGTACATGTCCTCGCCGCCGCCGGCCTTGTACTCGTACTTGAGCCGTACCTGGACGAGCTGCTGGCGGTCGGGGTCGTAGTAGTCCCACACCTGCATGATGTCGTGGGTGAAGCCCTTGCAAGCCGGGCAGCGCGAGCGGTGCATCGTCCGGCGGAGGATGCCCTCGTTGGCGGCCGGGTCGGTCTTGGCGTTGATGAAGACCGCCACCGGCGCGGCCCACTCGGAGCGGCAGCGCGGGCAGAACAGCTCGACCTCGCTGAAGCGTGTGCGCAGGTGCTCCGGGAACTGCTCGGCCAGGTCCGGGCGCGCACCGATGTCGCGCAGGCGTTCCCAGTCGACTTCCTCGACGCCGGCTTGCTTGTTGTTGGTCGTGGTCTCCGCGTTGCTGTCGGTCATGCTTCTCCCCCTCATCTCAGTGACATAAGAGTATTCGAAAGTCGGGCAATTTGCTGCAAGCGTTGAGGGCTGCCGTCCCGGCCCCCTTTGGGATACGCCGGGCGATCAGCGTTCGGTTTCGTTCTCGCGCTCTTCCAACTCGCGCATCAACCGCAGCAGTGGGTCCTCGCGTGTCGGGTCGCCCGGCCGGGAGCCGCCAGCGGCCGGCGAGCCGCGGTAGGGATCCATCAGCCGGGTGGCGATCTCGCGCACCTCGGGGTGCGGGCTGCCGGCGGCGGCGATCGCGATATCCGGGTGGCGATGGTTGCGGTGCAGCTGCTCGGCCGCCTCGCGGGCCAGCCGCTCGGACGGGTGGACAACGAAGTAGGCCAGCAACTCCACGACCTGGGCCGTCGGCAGGGCCTCGCCGGCCGCGCTCAGGGCGCTATGGCGCTGCTCCTCAGGCATGGTTTCATCGGCCAGGAAATCGAACGCCTGCTCGGCGGCCAGCCGACGGTCGACTCGGAACGCCGCCAGCCAGGCGAAGCCGCGGACGCGAGCCGACGGGTCGCGCGCCAGCTCCTCGATCCTCCCGGCCAGCTCGCGGGGATCGACCCGCGCCAGGTGCTCGGCGGCGATGCCCCGCGCCACCGCGCTGGCGCTCCCCAGGAGCTCCCGGGCGATCTGTGCCTGGCGCGCCGTGCCCAGGCCGTAGGCATCGACCGGATCGAGCAGCAGGTGGGTCGCCGTTGCCTCGACCGCTTCGGCGTCGCCGCTCGCCGCGATCCGGCGCGCGGTGTCGATGAGCAGCTCGCGATCACAGGCCAGCCGCGACCAGAACGCCGGCGCCCCGGCCCCGGCGGCGATGCTCTCGGCGTAGCGCAGCAGGTCATCCAGCGTTGCCGCGGCGATGGCAGCGTCGAGCGTCGCGTCGCGTCGCCGGCCGCGAACATCTTCCGCGATGCCGAGCAGGCGCCCGGCCAGCTCGGCGTCGAGCAGCGGCGAGCCGCGCAGCCAGCGCCGCCCGGCCGTGGCGTCCATCAGCCGCTCGATCAGCCGGCGCCGCTCGTCATCTGCCAGCTGGTCGAGGTCCACATCCGGCTCGCCACCGGCGAAGATTGCGGTGGCCAGGCTCTCGACGGTGTCCCGCGGGCTCATGTTTCTTCTGCGCGCTGTGGCCGGGTGGCCCAGATGACGGCTGCGACGACGACGCTGGCGCCTGCTACCTGCAGCACTGTCGGGATCTCGTTCAGGAAGAGCGCCGAGAGGATCAGGCCGAAGATGGGCACCAGGTTGATGAAGAAGCTGGCGACGCCCGGCCCCACGCGGCTGATGCTGCGATAGAACAGGTAGTAGCCAAAGGCGGTCGTCCCGAAGGCCACCAGCCCGATGTTGAACCAGTAGATCGCCGGGGCGTCGAGCAGATCCCCGTAGCCGCCATCGACGAGCGCCATGACGGCCAGCACCAGCCCGCCGAGGATGCCGGAGACGGTCAGGGCGTCCAGTGGCGTGATCCGCCGCGTCAGCACCCGGCTCATGACGTGACTGAAGCCGAAAATGATCGAGGCCGTGATGAATAGCCCGCTGCCGAGCAGCCGGTCGGCCGTCACCTCGCCCTGGTAGCCGCCGATCAGCACCAGTGACATCCCGCACAGCGCGATCCCGACGCCGATCAGGATGCGGCGCGGCGGCCGCTCGGCGATCAGGAAGCCGGCGAAGAGCATCGTCCAGATCGGGTTGGTCGTCGGAATCAAGAGGATCGCGTCCGACGAGGGCGCCAGCGTCAGGCCCACGAAGTAGAGCACGTTGTAGCCGACGACTGCTGTGGCCGCCAGCGCCAGCATCGGCTTCCAGATGTCCAGCGGCGGCAGCGCGCCCTCGCCCCGCGCCCGGCGTTCGCGCAGGTAGAGCGGCACCAGCACCAGCGCCGTCAGGACGTAGCGCACGGTGCCGGTGACCAGCGGCGGGACGTCGGCCACCGCCGCCTTGCTGGAGGTGAAGCCCGCGCCCCAGAAGAAGGCCACCAGCAGCATCGCCGCCGCTGGCGACGTCAGTATCCCAACCCACGAGCGCCGCACGCCGCGCGGAATCGCCGGACTCCCTGTGCTCACGCCGTCACCTCCCAGGGCATCACCGAATCGCCTGTTCCCACACTAGGCGGCGTCGTGACGCCTGTCTTCGTGATCGGGGTCGAGAGCGGCGCGCCACCCGCGGCTAGCTTTCGCGGCCCGGCGCGCGATAGGTCGCCGTGACGGTCGTGTAGAGCCCGCCGCGCACGTTGAACTTGCCGATGACCTCGGCCTCGCGCGGCGCGATCGCGGCCACGATGTCGTCGAGGATCTTGTTAGTGACGGCTTCGTGGAAGGCGCCCTCGTCGCGGTAGGACCAGTAGTACAGCTTGAGCGACTTCAGTTCGACGCAGGTCTGGTCTGGCACGTAGCGCAGAGTGATCTCCGCGAAGTCCGGCTGCCCGGTCATCGGGCAGACGCAGGTGAACTCCGGCGTCACGATCTCAATCGTGTAGTCGCGCTCCGGGTTCGGATTGGGGAAGGTATCAAGTTCCTTCGATGGCTTGGTTGGCATGGTCTGTTCCGTTGAACTCTCTCTGTAACCGGTATCCAATGTGCTGTAACGCGCACGGCCTCTAATTCTGACATTTCGGTGCGTTCCCTCACCCTGGGGCAGAGTTTGCAGGTTGTAGTTCGTCGTTTGTAGGTAGACAGGATGGATCGCGCTAGCTGAGCAGGCGGATCCTCGGGACGAGGGACCAGTCGAAGTCGGTGATACGGTCGGGGCCGAGGGCGATGAGGTGGTCCAGGCAGGCCTGGGACTCGTCGCGCAGGTGGCGGGTGTCGACGGTCATGCAGGCGGGCTGGAAGCGTTCAAGCTTGGCGATGCCATTCTCCAGCAGCAGCCGCGCGCCTCGAAAATTGCCGTTGCCCAGGTGGTGAAAGCCGACCCCAACCTGCAGGATACCCTGGTAGAGGTAGCGGATCGGCCCCTTCTCCTCCAGCCAGATCGCCTCCAGCGCCTCGTGGCACTCGTAATACTCCCCGGCATTGAACAGCCGGATCCCCGCCAGCAGCCCCTCCGGCGGACGGGCCGCACATTCTGCCGGCGCCTCATCGAGGACGCCGGATTCAATGACGCGTCGCCATGCCTGGCCGGACAAGAGAAGACCCTCACCCCCTGGCCCCTCTCCCACTCGCTCCGCGGAGGGAGAGGGGTAGCTAAGACAGAGCTTGTAGTTCGTAGGTCGTAGTCTGTAGGAAGAATGCGAGGTGACGGTCTTCCCTGCAAACCTCGAACGACAACCTACAAACTATTTCACGGGCCGGACCTTCCCGGCGTACCAGAACGGCACGGTGCCGCGGACGCCGGGGGACCAGGACCAGCCGGTGAACTCGGTGCGGTAGGGCAGGTACTCACCGTACTGCATCAGCGGGACGCGCGCGATGTCCTCGGCAAGGGCGGCCTGCAGGCGCTTGTAATGCTTGCCGCGCTCGGCCGTGTCGAAGACGGCCTTACCGGCGCGCAGGCACTCGTCGACCACCTCGTTCTTGTAGCGCATGATGTTGCGCGGGCCGTCGGAGGCCAGGAAGCTGGCCAGTTGGGCCGGGTCGGGGCCGATGTCGCCAGCCTCCATCGCCAGGTCGAAGTCGCCGTCGCGCGCCACCCGCTCGGCCCACTCGACCGGCGTCAGCGACTCGATCGTCGAGTCGATCCCCAGCTTCGCCAGTTCCCGGGCGATGACCTCGGCGGCGATCTTGTAGTGCGGGTAAAGCGCGCGGGTGGCGATCCGGACGGACATGCGCTTGCCACTGACATCCGGTTGATCGCCGGCCTCGTCGAGCAGCGCGGCGGCCTTGTCGAGGTCGTAGTCGGGCGCTTTGGCGTCGGGGTTGAAGGCCCACTCGACCTTCTCCAGGTAGTAGTGCTGCGGGGTCTTGAGCGGCGGCCAGATCGCATCGGCGATGGCGCGGCGGTTCACGGCGCGGGCGAAAGCCTCGCGCACGCGGCGGTCCTGGAAGCGCTCCTGGGTCCAGTTGAAGGCCAGGAAGCCGATCGAGTTGCCCTCCTCGGCGACGACGTCGACGCCCGGCTTGGCGCGCCACTCGTCGATCTTCGCGGCCGGGATGTCGTGGATCGAGAAGTCGATGTCGCCGCGCTCCAGGGCGCGGTGCGCCTCCTCCTCGTCCATCACGTAGTAGGTCAGGCGCTCCAGGTAGGGACCCTCGCCCCAGTAATCGGGGTTGCCGACCAACTCGATGCGGTCACCTTTGACCCACTTCTCGAACTTGAAGGGGCCGCTGCCGACCGGCTCCCAGTTGTGCGGGTTGGTCTCCCAGTCCGTGCCCTCATACAGGTGCTTCGGGACAATGTGCGAGAAGACGAACGAGCCGAGCAGGCCCAGGAAGCCGGCGTTGGGTTCCTTGAGCTGCACTTCCAGGGTGTGGTCGTCGATGGCGCGGATCTGGTCGATGTCCTGGATCCAGGTCAGGCCGTGGTACTTGTTGTCGAGCACGGTGCGGTAGGTGTAGGCGACGTCGTCGGCCGTCAGCGGCACGCCGTCCTCCCACTTCGCCTTCGGGTTGAGGTGGAAGATGTAGGTGATGCCGTCCTCGCTGACGTCCCAGCGCTCGGCCAGGTCCGGCCCGATGCCCTTTGCGTCGAAGACGTCCTGGACGACCAGGCGGCTGAAGATGTTGTTGGCCACGAAGTAGCCCCCGGCGCCGGTGTAGTTGCGCCAGACCTCGTTGAAGCTCTCGGCGTCGAACGGAATCGCGACGCGCAAGTGGCTCCCCGGAACGATGCTGCTCATCCTCGCACCCCCGTCATATCTATCCCGACTTCCCGGTGTCGCTGGGCAGACATCATAGTGTGTCGCCCGCCGCTTGTCGCAGGTGGGTCGCGAGGTTATTCCGGCTGGGGTTGCAGGCGGAGGCGGCGCTCATGTTGCCGGCCGCGCGTCCGGTACCAGCCGGCGAAGAGTATCGTCGCCAGCAGTAGCTCGGCGACGTCGCCGCCGTAGTACATCAGCTCGGCCCCGGCCTTGATGTCGCTGAGCGTGTGCTCCCGCGGCCAGCCATGGGCGTACATGAGTTTGCTCAGGGTGGCGTGGGCCCCGGCAGCGACCAGCAGCACGATCAGCCTCACTCCCAGCGGCGGCCGCCC
>DATGQR010000234.1:0-11797 GCA_035304105.1 Thermomicrobiales bacterium
CCGGGACGATCACCACGCCGGACGCCATCGTGCGATCGGCCATACTCAGGGCGGCGTCGCTGTCTTCGGCGGTCAGAACCGGGGCTATCTCGGAGGGGCTGGAGTCCGGCATCGCCATATAGGGCGGCAGCCCGCCAGGCATGTCCAGCCGCTCTTCGAGGACCGCTGCGAGCGAGACGAACTGGCCGACGAGCGTCTGGCTCTCTTCCATCTGCAGCGCGCCCTCGTAGCGTTTGATGGCCCGGTAAAGGAAGATCATGTCGCCGGGCTCGTCCGGGTCGACTTCATCGTTGAGGATCTGCAGGTCGTTGTACGGCGTCAGGCGGCGGCCGTCGCCCTCTTCCTGAGCGTCGGCGTCGACGAACCAGACGGTCGGGCTCAGGACTTCGATGCCGGCTGTCCGCACTTCCGTTTCGCCATCGACGCTGACGGTGTACGCGAAGCTGTCCGTGCCGGTGAAGCCGGCTGGTGGGATGTAGCGGAAGGCGCCGTCGCCGTCGACGTCCACCGAGCCGCCGGCAGTGCTCGTGGTATCAGCGTCCGTGATGGAGCCGGTCTTGCCGGCGAGCAGCCCGGCGTCGGCCGGCACGTCGATGTCGATGTTGCCGAACGTCTGGAAGCCCCCGGCTGCCGGGAACTGGACCGGCGATGAGCCGGCGGGGCAGTTGCCGTTCGGCACCGGCACGGCCAGGCGCAGACGGCCGGTGGTGCGCACCACGCACAGGTTGGGCACCTCGCTGGCGGGCAGGTCGATGCGCACCCCGGTGTTCGGTGGGCACTCGCCGCTGTAGAGCGGGGTGCGCAGGTAGAGATCGTAGCGCGAGGCGCAGAGCGTGAGCGGGTAGTCGTCG
This sequence comes from Thermomicrobiales bacterium, assembly GCA_035304105.1. GTDB lineage: Bacteria > Chloroflexota > Chloroflexia > Thermomicrobiales > CFX8 > JAUIIK01. The sequence goes on from DATGQR010000234.1 coordinate 852, forward strand.
GGGACGAAGATGGTGTTGTGGTTGGGTGGGCAGTTCGTGGTGGCCAGGAGCTTGTAGTAGCCGGTGGTGCGCTCGATGCACAGCCGTTCGATGGTCTGGGGTGAACTCTGGGCTTCGACGGTGGGTGGAGGTGATTGGATGGCGCTGATGAAGGCGAGCACAGTCACAAGCCCGGCCGTCAGGCCGAGCACCAACACACGTCGAAGCATGTATCCACCCTTTCCCGGAGGACCGGCACCTGCGCGACCTACAGGTCGCTCACCCCGGGGAGCACTCTTCCCCATACCGGCCTAGGATAGCCACACGGGCCAGAAATGTGTACGAACACAAGGTAAGGGTTCGGGAGGTACTAAGTGGCTAACGGATAGTACTGGGGATGCGGCCGCGTCCGGGTGCCGCGACGCCGCCAGCTCGCCGAATAACTCGTGCTGTACCGCGATGCGCGGCGCGTGACGCGACGTCAGGCGTGGGCGGGTTGGCGCTTCGGGAGGATGAGCACGAAGGGCACGGCCAGCGCCGAGGCTGCCGCGACGCCGAGGAAGGCCGTGTCCAGCCCGACGCGGTCGGCGATCGCGCCGAAAGCGAAGGCGGTGATCGAGAGCGAGACGAAGCTCATGGCCAGCATTCCGCCGGCCATCGCGCCGCGTGCCTCGGGCATCAGGTCCTGGGAGATCGCCATGATCTGCGGGCGCACGGCGGTCAGGGCGGCGCTGGCCGGGATGAGCGCCAGGAATGGCAGCCAGCCGCCGTTCTCGATCAGCAGGTAGAGGATCACCAGCGGCGAGGCGGCTGCCATCGAGATCGCCAGGGTGTTGCGCGAGCCGACGCGGTCGGAGAAGACGCCGCCGCCGAGCATTCCAGCCACCCCGGCCGAGTAGAAGATCGTCTGGGCGGTCCCGGCATACCACTCGCCGTAACCCTGATCGACCAGGAACTTGACGAGGAAGTAGTGATAGGGCGCGGTCGCGATCGAGTTGAGGATCGTGATCGCCAGCAAGGCTCCCAGCCAGGTGCGCCGGGCGCTGAGGATGGGCCGCAGGCTGACTGGCGGGGCGGCGTGGCGGGCGGCGTCGCTGGCGCTGGTGTCAACGGTGAAGTAGAGGATCACCGAGGCGGCTAGCCCGAAGACGACGACTGCCGCCGAGCCCTCCAGCGTCAGCACGGCGATCGCCGCGGTGATCAGCAGCGGCGCAAGGGCGCGGGCGACTTCGGCGCCGGACATGAAGATCGACATGGCCTTGCCGGAGCGCCGCCCGCCGTACTCGCCCATCAGGGCCACCGCCGGGGCGTGGAAAACCCCCGACGAGATGCCGGAGATGAACAGCAGCACCAGCACCATCCAGACGTGCGTCGCCAACCCCAGCGCCGAGATCGAGAGCGCGGTCAGCGCCGGGCCGAGGACGACGAACATTTTGCGGCTGCGGCGGTCGACATACGCGCCGATGAAGGGCTGGAGGATCCCCGGCACCTGCTGGGCCGGGAACATCAGCGAGATGACCGTCAGCGACACGTTGAGCTTGGCCTGAATCTCCGGCAGCAGCGGCCCCAGGAACCCGCCGTAGAGGTCGTGGGCGGCATGTGCCCCCGCCAGAGTGTAGACCCCCTTGCGGTCGTAGTCGTCGGCGGCCCCCACCCCCTGGACTTCACCTTCAGCCTCGGGAGAGGTGGAAGCGGCTCGCTTTTCGTCAGTCGTGCGCGCAGCGCTCATTGATCCCCATTACAACCTACGAACGACGAACGACAACCTACACGGGCGGCTGCTCGCCGCGCCTGGGCAGGAGCGAGATGAAGGGCAGCGAGAGGATGCCGAAGACCGGGATGTACCAGATGGCGGTGTCGACGCCGACGGCGTCGCCGATCGCGCCGAAGGCCATCGTGATCAGGCTCATCGACACGAAGCCGAAGGCCAGCATCAGGCCGGACATCTGGGCGCGCGACTCCGGCAGGATCTCCTGGGCGATCGCCAGCATGATCGGCCGGCTGGCCATTGAGAAGATCCCGGCGAGCACCAGCATTACCAGCCCCAGCCCGTTGACGTGCTCCAGGAACAGGTAGCCCCAGACGATCGCTGGCGAGAAGGCCAATGACAGGTAGAGCACCCTGCGCCGCCCGATGCGGTCGGAGAGCGGCCCCCAGATCAAGCCGCCGAAGCCGCCGGCCGCGAAGAAAATCGAGAGCGACATGCCGGCGAACCACTCGCTGCGCCCCTCGACGAGCAGGTACTTGACCAGGAAGAAGGAGAAGGGCGCGTTGAAGGTCGAGATCATCAGGTTGAAGCCGAACAGGCCGGTCAGCCAGCGGATGCGCTTGCGCAGCAGCGGGCGGATCGCGATGTTCTGCTGGAGCCGCTCGGCCGCTTCGGTGTCGCTCTTGGTCGTATCGACCGTGAAGTAGAGGATGATCGAGGCGGCGACGCCGAACACGGCGACGACGAACGAGCCTTCCAACGTGAACCAGCTGATCGCCGCGGTGATGATCAGCGGGCCGATCGAGCGCGAGGCTTCGCCGCCGAACATGAAGTAGGACATCGCCCGGCCGGTCTTGGTGCCGCCGTACTCGCCGACCAGCGCGATCGCCGGGGCGTGGAAGGCCGCCGAGGCCAGCCCGGAGGCGATCAGCAGCAGCACGATCAAGCCGACGTGCGGCGCCAGCCCGACCGACGAAACCGCCAGCGCCGCGACCGCCGGGGCCAGCACGACGAACCAGCGCTTCGAGGTGCGGTCGGCCCAGGCCCCGACGAAGGGCTGGATAATGCTCGGCATCTGCTGGGCGGGGATCATCAGGCTGGCCACGAAGAGCGAGACGCCCAGCTTCTCCTGCACGGCCGGGATCAGCGGGCCCAGGAACGACGAGTAAAGGTCGTGGGCGAAGTGCGCGCCGCTGACGGTCAGCGTGCCGCGCTGGTCGAACTCGTCGGCCTCGGCGTGCTCTGCCGCGGCCGCCGCTGGCAGCGTAGCCGTGCGTGGCTGTGTCTCGTCTCGTCGGCCCAAAGCGCGATTGATCAACTCGTCATCTCAATCCAGGCGCTGGCCCGGCCGGCCGCGCGGTAGGCCGTGATCCTAAAACACCGGCTGGGGCATCGACTGCCCTTTCGCCGGGAGGAAGGGGATCGCCAGCAGCGCTACCAGCGAGAGCATCGGGATGTACCAGTAGGCGTTCTCGATGCCGATCTCGTCGGCCAGCGCGCCGAAGCCCATCGCCACCAGGCTCATCGTGACGAAGCGGAAGGCCAGCATGATCCCGGCCATCGTGCCGCGCGCTTCGGGCATGATCTCCTGGGCCATCGAAAGTTCGACCGGGCCGGCCACCATCGAGATGATCCCGGCGACGGCCAACAGGCCGATCATCCAGTACGAGCCGTTCTCGATGAGCAGGTAGACGTAGAGGATCGGCACCAGCGCGGCCGTGCTGAGCCCCATTGCCGCGCGCCCGCCCAGCCGGTCGGCCATCATGCCGCCTACGAAGCCGCCGAAGATGCCGGCGAACGAGATCGTCGCCAGCGAGATCGAGGCGTACCAGTCGTCGCGCCCGAGGTCGAGCAGGTAGGCGACCAGGAAGACGGTGAAGGGGCCGCGGCCCATCGAGCGCAGCAGCCCGAAGCCGAGCAACCCGAAGACGTATTTGGCGCGCGCCCGCACCAGTGGCTTGAAGGGCGCGCTGTCCTTCGCTTTCTCGCGCGCATCGCTGGCGGTCGTGTCGATTACGAAGTAGAGCGCGATCGAGGCGGCGACGCCCAGGAACATCGCGATCCATAAATTCTGGAAGCCGACCAGCCAGATGACGCCAGTGACGCTGAGCGGGCCGAGCGCGCGGGCCGCCGAGCCGCCGGCCTGGAAGACGGCCATCGACCAGGCCAGGCGCGGCCCGCCGTACTCGCCGGTCAGGGCGACGGCCGGGGTGTGGAAGGCCGCCGAGGCCAGCCCGGCGCTGAACAGCAACAGCAGCACGACGAAGACGTTCGGCGCCAGACCGATCGAGGAGGTCGAGATGCCCGCCACGGCCGGGGCCAGCACGACGAACCAGCGCTTGGATGTGCGGTCGGCCAGCACTCCGATGAAGGGCTGCAGCAGGCTGGGGAAGGACTGCGCCGGGACCATCAAGCTGGCGGCGAAGAGCGAGATGCCCAGGTTGTCCTGGACGTACGGGATCAGCGGGTCGCGGAACGACGAGTAGAGGTCGTGGGAGAGGTGCGCCCCGGCGACGGTGTAGGTGCCGCGCGCGTCGTACTCGTCCTCGACCTGCGGGACGGCTTGCTCCGCGGCGGCCTGTTCTATCGCGCTGTCGGGCGGGAGGATGCCGGCTTCCCGGTCCTGCTCGTCATCTCGGGTTTTGATGGAAGCCACGATGCCCGGTTTCCAAGTTGGACGCGCCCGCAGCCAGGCGACGGGGACGCCAATCGTTAAGTCATAGTGAAGCAGTTTACTGGAGAGCGGCCCGCCTGTGAACCGTGAGCGGCTTATGGCAGGGCAGCATCCCCGGCTCCGGTCATCCATCAGGAGATCGTATGTGTGGGAAGTCTCTCCACCTTCATGCATCAAGCCAGAAAGTCCGAAGCCCCGGCACTCGTGCCGATCCCCTGTAGGGACGTGCCAGCGGTCTTATCAGGAGGTAGAGCTGTCAGAGGGCAACCGCATGATGTGGCAGGGCGTTATCTTCCCCGCCAGGTCGCGCGCCCTGGTTACGACACCATGCCCCTGACAGGACACCGGCTCGATACCTCTCGACACCTCTACGCGATGATGGCCAGCGGTACGCCCCCTGCAGAGATGGGCGGCCGCAGGCTCAACCGAACGATGCGGCCGTCCACATACTTGCTGACGATTAATGTGATGCACGCGGGGGTGCGAGGGTCACCCGCCTACGGGCGGCTGGATTCGAAGGACATCAGGACCTCGCCGTTCGCATCCAGCAGCTCCAGGCCGGATTCGCTGAGCTGGTAGGCGCGGGCGCGATTGAGAGCGGTATGGAACGCCGTCTCCTGGTCCATGACGCCGGCCGGCTCGATGCAGGCCTTCGCGGTCATTGCGGCAGGTGGGATGGAGATGACGCCAGTCTCCGGCACGATGTAGGGGCCGCCGTACTCGTTGCAGCCGCTGCTGCCCAGGATCTGGCCGTCACTGAATTCGATCGTGACGGTGGTGTCCGGCAGGGGCGGCTCGCCGCCCAGCGTCGCCAGCGTCCAGACCGTGCCTTCGAGTTGGTGCTCCGTGATTGCCGGGCCGTAGACCGCCAGGACGTCCCCGTTCGCGTCCAGTAGCTCAAGGCCGTCGCCCCCCTCGCGGTATTGCGCCACTTCTTCCAGCGCTGCCAGGTAGTCGGTGGCCAGGTCGCCGGGCGCGTCCGGGTCGTCGCAGGTGCGGGGTGAGGAAGACACGAAGACGCGGGTGACCGACCCGTCGGGCTCGCTCTCGAAGGCGCCGTTGTAGCCGATGCAGCCAGCCGTCCCGGCGAACTGGGAGACGTCGAAGCGGATCGTCGCAAGGAAGTCGTCACCAACCGGCTGGCCGCGCAATGTCTCCAGCACCCAGCCGGGGCTGCCGAAGATGCCGGTGTCGGCCTCGTCGTTGTTGGCTGTGGCGATGATGCGCGCCTGGCCGGAGTCATCGAGCAGCTTCAGCGTGCCGCTGGCCGGGTCGTGGTTGAAGGAAGCGATCTCTCCGAGCGCCGCGAAGAAGGCCTGCTCCTGCTCCATCGCGCCTTCCGGCTCGGTGCAGCCACGCTCGGTCCACATCAGCTCGCTGGTCGAGAAGCTGCCGTCGTCGCTGGCGATGTAGAGCCCGCTGAAGATGTTGCAGCCACCCTCGCCTCGGATCTCGCCGGCCCGCAGGCTGAACTCGACGCGCGTCCCGGCGATGGTCGGCTCGCCGTCGATCTGGATGACGTTCCAGGCGGTGTCGTCGAGCGGCAGGCGATCGTCGACCGTGAAGACGAGGATCGTCTGTCCGCTCTCATCCGCCAGCTCCAGGCGAGCATCCTCGATGATCTTGTAGCTGGCAGCCTGCCGCAGCGTGTCGAGGTACTCGGCCTCCAGCTCCATGCCGCTGTCGCAGGCCATATCGGTCTGGATGATCTCGGTGATCGCGAAGGTTCCGTCCGGCTCGCTCGTATAAGCGCCGCTGTAGTCGTTGCAGCCGGCGTTGCCGGTGGCCCGACCATCCTCGAAGGCCAGCGTAATTGGCTTCTGCAGATCCATCTCGACGCCGTTCATGGCCTGGAGCAGCCAGGCGGTGCCGTCGAGCGGGGGCTGCTCCTCGGCGCTCGTGGCCGTGGGGGCCCCGCCGCTTCCCGATGGGGTCGAGGTGGCATCCTCGTCCGCCGTGCCGCAAGCCGCGGCCAGGCTCAGGAACAAGACTGCGATTAACAGGGCGCTGATCCGCGCGAAACCGGGCATGGCTCATCCTTCCCGACCCGAGAGCGGTTCTCTGGCCATTAGACGCCAGGTCGCGCCGGAAGGTTCCACTGACCGGGGGATGCTCTGGGGTGGCGGCTATGCTTCACTGTCGGCGAGCGAGGTCCGTCGCGTGAGGGGAGTCAGGGCGGCGTGGCGATCAAGAACGGGCGGGACGGGATTGGAGCGTGAGGCGCTGCCGGCACGAGCCGCGACCTGGTCCGGACTTCGAGCGCCGGCCGTCGTTCCAGCACTCCTCGTCGCCATCGTTCTGCTCGGTGGCCTACTGCGCCTCTATCGCCTCACCGCGCTGAGCCTCTGGTTGGATGAGGGCTTCACCGTTCACTTCGCGCGCCTCCCATGGCGCCGGGTCATCGGGCTGGAGGGGCAGTACGACCCGCACCCGCCGCTCTACTACGCGATTATCAAAGCGGCCTCGATCCCACTCCCCGAGCTCTGGGCCGGGCGGGCCGTCAGCGCCGTGGCGGGCATCGCGACGCTGGCAGTGCTCTACCTGCTCGTCGCCCGGCTGGTCAACCGCGCGGCCGGTCTGCTGGCGGCGCTCGCGCTGGCGCTTTCCCCGGTGCACGTCTGGTACTCCCAGGAGGCGCGCCAGTACACGCTGATGACGCTGGCAATTGCGGGCTCCTACCTGGCGCTCGTCTTGTGCTACCAGCAGCCGAGCTGGCGGCACGCAATCCTGTACGGTGTATCGATCCTGGCGGCGATGTACATCGAGTACAGTGCGCTCTTCGCGCTGCTCCCGCAGATCCCGCAGCTGGCGCTGATCGCCTATCGTCATCGCCGCTCCGCGCTGCCGCTGGCGGTCGGCGCGGGCGGGGCGGCGCTGGGCTACCTGCCCTGGGTGCCGGAGGTGATCGAGAGCACGCGCAACGAAGGCACCGACCGCGCCTGGTACCTTGGCGTCTCGACCGAGCGGGTGATGGACTCCATCTGGTCGCTGACCGGCTTTCACGGCCAGGGACTCTACTTCTGGGGTGGTCCGACGCCCTGGGACCGCTGGCCGGGGCTGCACCCGGCCTTCGCCCTGCTGGTTCTGGCTGTCGTCGCGGCCGGCGGTATCGCGCTGATCCGGCGCTCCTGGCTGGCCTTCGCCGCCGTCGCTGGGATCACCGCCGGGACAGTCGGCCTGGCCGCGACGCTCAGCCTGATCAGCCCAGCCTATGCCGAGCGGACCATCCTGCCGGTCGTGCTTGGCTGGTGCGCCCTGCTTGGCGCCGCGCCATTCGTAACCCGCGTGCGCGCGGTTCGGATTGCGCTGCTGGGACTGGTCGGCGCCACGCTGCTCTTCTCGCTGATGTCGCTGCGGGCGATCCAGCAGGGCGACAAGCAGCACTGGGACGAGCTGGCGGCCGCGACGGAGGCGGCCGTCGCATCCGGCGAGCCGCTAATCACCTCGCCAGCGATCACCGCCACGCTGATCGACCTCTACGCGCCGGCCGCGCTCGATGGGACCCACGTCGGCACCGGCGGTCTCGGCCCGCTCAATGCCGAAGCTCGGGCGCTCCTCGACACCTCGGACGCTATCTGGCTGGCCTACATCGATTCGGCCGAGAGCGCGCACGTCCGTGGCTTGATCGAGGCCGAGGGCTTCCAGCGACTGACCCAGCAGCAGTTCCGCGACAAGCTCTACCTGGATCTCTATACAAGAGAAGTGAGCGCTGGCGGCTGAGCGCTGCTTGGCACGCCCACCAGCGAAATGAGCGCCGGCCCCATCGTTCGACGGGGCCGGCGCGGGTTCTATCGTGGTGGAGGAGGGTTACAACACCGGCCGGGTAACGGCGCCCTCAGCGGCCGAGGAGACGAGCGCGGCGTACTTGGCGATGACGCCGGTCTCGTAGCGCGGGGCCGGTGGCGACCAGTTGGCGAAGCGGCGGCCGATCTCTTCCTCGCTCAGGTCGACACTCAGAGTGCGGCTGGCCACGTCGATTGTGATCATGTCGCCGTCCTGGAGGATGGCGATCGGGCCGCCCACAGCCGCCTCCGGGGCGACGTGGCCGACCATGAAGCCGCGCGTCGCACCGCTGAAGCGCCCGTCGGTCAGGAGCGCGACGGTTTCGCCCAGACCCTCGCCGACGATCGCCGCGGTCACGCCCAGCATCTCGCGCATCCCCGGGCCACCCTTCGGGCCTTCGTAGCGGATGACGACGACGTCGCCGGGGTTGATCTGCCCGTTGAGGACGGCCTGCATCGCGTCCTCCTCGCGCTCGAAGACGCGCGCCGGGCCCTCGTGGCGGTCGCGACCGGCGCCCGACACCTTGATCACGCCGCCCTCGGGCGCCAGGTTGCCCTTGAGCACCAGCAGGCCGCCGGTCTGGCTCTTGGCCGTCTCGCGGGTCAGGATGACCTGCTGGCCGGGCGTCTCCTTCGCGCCGGCTGTCTCCTCACGCAGCGTCTTACCGCTCGGCGTGAGCTGGTCGCCGTCGATGATGCCCTCGTCGATCAGGCGCTTGGTCAGGAATTCAATGCCGCCGGCGTTGTAGACGTCCACGGCGGTGTACTGGCCGCTCGGCTTGAGGTCTGCCAGGATCGGAGTCCGGTCGCTGACCTCATTGAAGTCGTCGATGCTCAGTGGGATGTCGGCCTCGCGGGCGATCGCCAACAGGTGCAGGATGATGTTAGTCGAGCCGCCGGTCGCGGCCGCGCTGGCGAAACTGTTCATGATCGCCTGACGGGTGACGATGTCGCGCGGCTTGAGCCCGGCCTTGAGCTGCTCCATGACCAGCTTGCCGGCCTCGCGCCCCAGGATCTCCTTCTTGGGATCGACCTGCGGGGTCGAGGCCATCCCGACCGGCGAGAGGCCCAGGACCTCCAGCGCGGTCGCCATCGTGTTGGCGGTGAACTGGCCGCCGCAGGCGCCCTCGCCCGGGCAGGCGACACGCTCGAGCTCCAGCAGCTCCTCGTCGCTCATCTTGCCGGCGGCGTGCGCGCCGACCGCTTCGAAGACGTCCTGAATGGTGACGTCGTGGCCCTGGAAGCGCCCGGGCAGGATCGAGCCGCCATAGAGCAGGAAGCCGGGGATGTTGAGCCGCAGCAGCGCCATGGCCGCGGCCGGCATCGTCTTGTCGCAGGCGGCCAGGATGATCAGTCCGTCGAACATGTGGCCGCGGGCGACCAGCTCGATCGAGTCGGCGACGACCTCGCGGCTGATCAGCGAGGTCTTCATGCCCTCGGTACCCATGGTGATGCCGTCGCTGATGGCGACGGTGTTGACTTCCATGGGGACACCGCCGGCCTCGCGAATGCCTTTCATGACCTGGCCTGCCAGGCGGCGCAGGCCGAAGTTACAGGGCATCGTGCCGATCCAGGAGTGGGCCACGCCGATGACCGGCTTCTTGAAGTCCTCATCCTCCAGCCCGATGGCGCGCAGGTAGGAGCGCGCTGGGGCGCGGTCCGGGCCGTCATGGATCGTGCGGCTGCGGTGCCGGACGTCGAATGCGGTCTCGTTCTCGGTTTTGGTGCGTGTCCGAGAGTCGGCCATGTTCACCACTCCTCAAGTAGCCGTGTGAAAGACGGTAAAGGACTTCCCTCAACCCGCCTATCTTGACCGTTATCGCGCGATCCGGCAAGTATGATTGTGACGGACGGCAGTACCACGTGCAGCTACATCTTCGGGAAGGTCGTTGCACCATGCGCGTTGTCACAACCTATCGCGTGGAGGGCGAGCTGGCGGAGCTGTTGAAACGCGCCGCCGAGGGTGACGTGCGGCTACGTATCGAGACCGATGCGGGCAGTTTCGACCTGACCGTTGCAGATGCCGACATTGCTGAGCGAGCCCGCGCGGCGAACGAAGCATTCGAGCGCCGCGAGGGCATTTGGAAGGACTATGACCCCGATCGGGTGATCGCCGCGTTCGAAGCTGCCGTGGGCGTGCTTGAGGGCGTCGACGTCGAGGATCTGGTGCGCCAGATCCGTGAGGATCGATTCGATGAGCGTTGGGACACTCCCGATACCTGATGTCCCACCTTCTGGATTCCGATATCACCATCTACTACATCAATGGGGACGAAGCCGCTCGGCAATTCGTCAGACAACTCGCACCCGCGGGAATTGCGATATCGACGATCACATTGATGGAAGTGCTCGCTGGCGTTGCGGTCAGCCCGCGGCCGTTGGTAGCGCGCGATCGCATTGAAGCGATTGCCCGGACAGTCCCCGTGCTGCCATTCGGCGAGGCGGAGGCGCGCCGCTGCGCGACCATCCGGCGCTCTCTCCAGCAGCAGGGTTGGCGCGTGCGTAGCCGCATGCTCGACTTGATGATCGCCGCGACAGCCATCGAACATGGTCTTGCCGTGGCGACCAACAACCCGACTGACTACCGGAACATCCCGAACCTCCAGGTTGTTACTCTCTGAGGCCGGAGCTTCGGCCCTCCGGTGGTCGTTCCAGGACCTCAAAGTGAAAACATGTAAGAGAAGCCCGACCTGGCGGTCTTATCTCCAGGCGGGTGGCATGTGGGGCTGCCCGAGTTGAGAAGGACGTACAATCGGTTTATGCAGGCAGGGTAGCGTGGGAGCGAGCCGGGGTGCTGGGATGG
>DATGQR010000235.1:0-6816 GCA_035304105.1 Thermomicrobiales bacterium
GCGCAGCGACTCGCCTGAGGATCCGCCAGGCCCATCACAGCCTGTGGCGGGGAGGGCTCGAGCGGCTCGCCACGCGTCCTGCGAGCACCGGTGACCCACCACCTCACACCCACCACTGCCACTCCTCAATCGCCAACGTGCAACGCAATGAAGCCCCGGGAGCTGCTCGCTCCCGGGGCTTCTTCGTTAATTGCGCGGTTACGGCGCTAGCGAACTTCGAGCACCACCCAGCCGTTCGCGCTGCCTTGGGCCTGGCCCGCCCACAGGAGGTTCGGGCGCAGCTTCAGCAGCCCGGCAACGTCCACCGACACGCGCGTGCCGTACACGCTCACCGGGAGATCGCCGTTCGACGCCGGGGCACGCACTGCGACGCTGGCGCGAACACCCTTGGGCAACCCATCGACCTGCTCGGTCTTGATGCTGTAGCCGCGGCCGAAGCCGAAGTCGTTCAGAACTACATTCGCGCGCGTGCCACGCGGCACGCTCACAACCATCTCGATCGGACCCGTCGCGGCGCCGAACATCTCGGGGCTGGAGCCGACCTGGATGTCGACGACGTCCCCGTTGATGAGCAACACCGGATCGGCTCGACACCAGGCACGCCCCGCGGAGGTCGGCGCGATGACGACCAGAAGCGCGATGAGCGCCGCCATGACCGCAAACAATCGTCGGAACGGAGCGAGCAACACGGAGTTTCTCCTATCCGCCAGTCTGATCAGCACGCCACGAGCATCCGCGATAAGCGTTTGCCGTCTCATTGCATCGAGGCGTTGACTGCAGCTTAGGGAAAGCCGTGATAATCAGGAAGATATGGGAGTTTGGTTCTAGTACCGGTACGCAGTACCTTTCGGCAGTACGCGCGTCTACCGGCGCCGGCTCACCAGTTCAGGAAGTCCTTGCGGATACCGGCCACGAGCGAGTAGTTGGGATCGACCATGTTGGCGACATAGAGTTCGCCGGCCTGGGTGAGCAGCTGATAGGCGTCGAGCGGGTCGAAGCCGTAATCCTCGACGAGCCAGGCGATCAGCTCGCGATAAGCGATCCGGGCGGCATCTTCCATCGGCTTGGCCGACCCGATGACCATGAGCTTCTCGGCATTCTCGATGCGCGGCCAGTCGATCCGCTTGCCCTTGATGAGGTCGAAGCGCAACGTGCCGCGGGCGGCGATCTCCAGGGCCACGCCGCACAGCTCGCCCTCGCCCTGATTGGCGTGCGCGTCGCCCACGAAGAACAACGCCCCGGGCACGCGCACCGGCAACAGCACGGTATTACCGACGGTGACGTCAGGTACGTCCATGTTGCCGCCGTGCGAGGCTGGCGTGAGAGACGAGATCGACTCAATATGTGGCGACACGCCAAACGTGCCAAAGAATGGCCGCCAGGGAATCGACCAGCGATCTCGATACCGGTATGAGCCGTCTGGCTGGCGGTGATATATCCACACGCGCTCTTCAAGCGGCTCGTGCAGCATCGCGGTGTAAGGGGTGGCGGTCAGCCCACCGAAGAAGGGCACGGTACATGATACGGCGGTATCGCGGACCGGCTCGATGTCGACGATCGTCACGGCGAGGGTGTCGCCGGGCTCGGCGCCTTCGACATAAATCGGACCCGTCTGGGGATTCAGGTACGGGCCCAGGATCTCGCTCGGGCGCTGGCCCTCATCGACGAGCAAGTCGCCCAAGGCGTCGACGGTATGGACGATGACGGTTTCACCCGGCTCGACGGTCGCGATCGGCTCGTGATGGGGGCCGAAGGTGTAACAGTACGCGCCCTCGGGCTGGCGGATCTCTCGCATGGTGCCGTGTCCTCTCCTTCGTGTGGCGCTCATGCTAGGCGGAACGATGCGTCCTATCAAGCGGGGAGCACGCCGGGGGCGGATTGCCGCTTTGCCCCATAACCAGCGTTTTGACGGGGAAGCAGGTCACGCGTGAATCGGTACTAAATCCCCCGCGCAGCGATGCGCTCGACTGCTCGATAATGAAAACGGAACGGTAGCCAACCGCGCAGTCGGCGGGAATGGATCTGGTGCATGTCTCGACAGGCCAATTTGTCGGATGGCACGACTCGACTTCGACTGGTCGACGTCGGAGAGCGTGGCAACGGACTGGATGAGCCAGAGCCCATCCGCTCGCCGCAACTGGAGCTCCTGGCGCTGGCGCAGGCGTTGAGTCAGGCCGATTCCGTCACCGAGCTCGAGCTACACCTCGGCGCGTTCTTCGCCAGTCACCTCGACGCGCGCGGCACACTGATCATCCCCAACTCTCTAGGAGCCGCGATCGAACCGGGACGGCTCACCGCATTCAGTGATGAGCACCTCTCGCGAGCCGCGCTGTCACGCGTGCCCCGGCTCGGCGAATTCTGGGTCGCGCTTCCCATGGAGTACCGCAATGCACGGCTGGGCACGCTGCTGATCGCGTTCGACGCGACGACCGAGCCTTCCGAGCAGGCGCGAGAGCTGACGAACCTGGCGGCCTTCGTTGCCGCCGGTGAGCTCGCGCGGCTGACCGAGTACCGCCGAGTCGAGGATCACATCGCCGACCTGAGGGCCATTCGCGCGCTCGAGCGTCAAATCGGCAGCACTCGCGATCTACGCGCGATGGCCGATCTCGTCCGCGACCAGATCAACGACACGGTCGCCTGCACGATGTGTGCAGTGCTCGTCGTTGACGACGCTGGCGAGCACCTCGAAGTCGTCGCCCACCGCGTGGAGGGACAACCGGCGCGCGTCGGGTTCAGGGTACCGGTGCGTAACAGCCGCGTTGGGGATGTGATTCGCTCAGGCACTCCCCTCGTGGTTGGAAACATCCAGGAAGATTCGGGGGCCTATTCGCGGGAGTCCGCAAACTGGAAATCACTGATGATCGTGCCGCTGATGAGCGGCGAGCGAACCTTCGGGGCGCTGATGGTCGGCCACATCGAGGCTGACCAGTACGACGAGCGCGATCTGCGGATCGTCGAGCTCGTGGCGTCGCAGGCCGCAAACGCGATTTACCGCTTCCTTGAAGAGCAGCGCGAGCACGAGCAGCACCTGGCGGCCATCGAGGCGCTTTCGGCCGCCGTCGACGCCCGTGATCCGTTCACCCACACCCATTCCCGCCGCGTGGCCGATCTGGCCTACATCGTGGCCCACGAGCTGAACCTGTCGGAGCGAGAGGCGCGCGAAATCGAGCTGGCGGGCCTGCTGCACGACATCGGCAAGATCGGCATTCCCGACCGCATCCTGACCAAGCCCGGGCGGCTGGACACGGAAGAGCGCCTGATCATGATGAGCCACGCCGACATGGGCGCACGCATCGTCGGGCGCAGCAGCGCGCTCGACCACCTGACGCCGATCGTGCGCCATCACCACGAGTGGTATGACGGCCGAGGCTACCCCGATGGGTTGCGCGGTGATGAGATCCCACTTGGGGCGTCAATCCTCGCGGTCGTGGATGCGCTGGAGACGATGACCAGCCACCGCGTCTACCGTCGCGCGCTACCGCTCGAGGAGGCGCGGCGCGAGATCGAGCGCGGACGGGGCAGCCAGTTTCATCCGGAGATCGTCGATGTCGTCCTGCGACTCCTCGATAGCAACGCCCGCGTCAACGAGATTCTCGCCGACGCGCCGACGGAGGCCCCAGGCTCGGCCAGGCTGGCGCCCATCCGCTCCTCGGACGTCGTGGCCCTGCGGGTTCTGAACCGCATCGGCGATGAGATCGGGGCCCTGACGAATCTCGACCACTTCCTCAATCACGTCCACGGCATCCTCCGCGAGGAGCTGGACATCGAGGACGTGATCATCTGGCTCCACGATGATGAGACGGGCGACCTGAAGCTCGCGGCCGGCGACTCCGGGCTGCCTCCACCCACCGGGCTAGCGCCGCTGCAGCGCCGTGAGGCTGACAGTGGCGGCCTCAGCTCGATGTTCCGGCGCGAGGACGACGAGGCAGGTCCGCCGTCGATCATCTGTGCCATGAACGTCGAGGACAGCCGGGTGGGCCTGATCGAGCTGTTGCTGCACGGTGGCGGGACGGTCGAGGACCACGACGTCGACCTGTTTCAGGCGATCGCCGCACCGGTGGCCTCAACGGTGCGCGTCGCCCAGCTCCATGATCAAGCCAAGCGCGCAGCCCGTACCGATGGGCTCACCGGCGTGCTCAACCACCGCGCGTTCTATCACGAGCTCGATCGCCGCATTTCCGCCCTCAAGCCCGGCGACGAGGTACACCTGCTGATCATCGACGTCGTCGGGCTGAAAGCGACCAACGATAACTACGGCCACATCGCCGGCGACAACGTGCTGCGCAGCGTTGCCGGGGAGCTGGTCCGTCGCCTGCGGGCCGAGGACATCGTGTCGCGGTATGGCGGCGACGAATTCGCCGTTATTCTCCAGGGACCACTCGACCTGCCGGTCGAAGCGATCATCGAGCGCCTGGAACAACCCGTGCCCGTCCATCTGGACGACGGGATGACGCTGACGATCCGGCTGCGCTGTGGGCACGCCGTCACAGGCGCGGGAGAGGGTCGCGCCACCGAACTCGTCGCACGGGCCGATGCGCTGCTCTACGAGCGCGTTCGGCCTACCGAGCGCGGCGTCGCCTGAATCAACCTCGCATCTCATCATTGCAATAATTACAGCGCCAGACGTTCGCGGTACCTCTAGAGACAAGGGCGAGGTACTCAAATGGCGCAGAGAGATCGACCAACCAACCTCGGCGAGCAAATCGGGCCGGATGCCGGTTGGGTCACTGTCCAGACGATCATCTTCCTGGCCGGCGCAATCGCCGGCCCAATTGGGTTGTACGTGTTCGGACGGCCAAACCTACCCTGGCACCGCGGCTTCGACATCGCCGCGGGCATCATCGCGATCATCGTCGGGCTGAACATTGCCGGCCAGGCGCAGCGCGACCTCGGCGATAGCATGCGCGTCGCGCCGACGCCGCTGGAGACGGGCTCTTTCGTTGACCGGGGCTGGTACGGCCGCGTGCGGCATCCACTCTATCTCTCGGCGCTGATCATCTTCGCCGGCTGGGCGCTGGCGTGGTCGAGCGTTGCAGCCCTGGCCGTAACGGGAATCGCGTTTGCGTTCTTTACCCTGAAAGCCCGTCACGAGGAAAGACTCCTCATGCAGCGCTATGCGGAGTATGACGGCTACAGGCGTCGGGTTCGCTGGCGGTTCATTCCGGGAGTCTGGTAGTCGGGTCGGACTTGGGAACGAGGGGAAACCCCGCTCTGCGCTGCGGGTCGCCGCTGACGGTGGGGACTCGAATGCGGCGCCGGTATCGTGCGAGCCAGACCGGGGTTTTCCTCTATCATCTAACGTTTGAGAATCCTCAAGGTTGCTCGCGTCGCGCCGATAATCCTCGTGGCGCGAACATTTACTTCCTCCACACCGTAAATCAGTACCGACCACCCGGCCCGCAAGTACCGGCCGCAGCGCTACCTATCGGGAGTGGGAATCATCGTCTTCGGGACCGATGATTGAGTCTGACAACGTGTCAGCGGGCATGCACCGTGCTGCTGCCTATTTGGGATACGACGATGACTAACCGTGCTTTGGCGGGTCGAACGAAGGTAGAGGGCCAGGTCCTGGTCCTGTTCGCGCTGTGCTCGCTGGTCCTGATCGGCGCGCTCGCGCTGGCGCTCGACGTCGGTTACCTGCTGTCCGAGCGGCGCCAGGCACAGAGCGCGGTTGACGCGGCGGCTCTGGCTGGCGGCGTCGCGGTCCTGCACGGCGAATCAGCCAGCTCGGCTTCGGCCGCGGCCATCGACTATCTGCGCGACAACGGATTGCGCCTCAACGGGCCAGATGCCGCGAGTGTCGAGATCGACGTGCAGGGCAGCCGGAAAGACGGGCGGGTCGAGGTCGAAGTGACCGTGCCGGTCCAGCGCTTTTTCGTCGGGGCGATCTATACCGGCGACTGGGGCGTGACGGCGCGCGCCGTCGCCGAGATCCACGACGATCGTCATGCCGATTACGGGTTGATCACTTTCAAGCAGCCCGGCACCAAGTTCAACGGCAACAACTCGATCAAAGTAATCAACGGCAGCGCGATGTCGAACTTCGCGGTCGATGCCAATCCCAGCAACGCCCACGAGTTCATCGTCGATGGAACGATCGACTCGGCCGGCCCGATCAAGAATGCCAACGGCAACTGGCGCGCTCCGGGCGGGATGCGCGCCAACATCGCGCCGATCGACGACCCGCTCGGCAGCATCGCGCCGCCGTCGCCGAGCGGCATGGACGTCTATACCAATCCGTGCAGCAATGGCTGCACCTGGTATCCGGGCGTGTACCGCAACGGGTCGGTCACGATCCGCAACACGATCACGCTGATGCCCGGCATCTACTACTTCGACAACTTCGATATCAGTTTCCAGAACACCAACTCGCGCATCGAGGGCAACGGCGTCCTGCTCTACTTCGACGAGGACTCGACCTTCGACCCGAAGAACGGCGAGATGTATGTCACCGCGGCGCCCAGCTCGCTCTACCCTGGCGGCAAGGACGGCATGGTGTTTTGGTACGCCAACTGCAACAAGATCGTGAGCCGCGGCAACACCGACTACTACTTCGAGGGCATCTACTACGCGCCGTGCGCCGACCTGGAATTCCGCGGCACGCCCAATACGCCGGTCAACCGCGGCCAGATGATCGTCGGCTCGGTTGATATGCGCGGTACCGGGAAGATCTGGATCGATTACAACCACCTCGTCGACACCCGCACATTCGAGGTCTACCTGGTCGAGTAGAGCGCCCGCTGCGGCTAACGCCTTGTCGGCGCGATCCGACCCCATCCCATAACGTGCGATGGGCGGCCTGAAAACGGGCCGCCT
>DATGQR010000236.1:0-2125 GCA_035304105.1 Thermomicrobiales bacterium
CGACACGGCTTCCGCCCAGGAGGATGCGCCGGGTTGGGACGAACTGCCCGAAACCTTCCGGGCGCTTGTGCGCCGCTCGCTCAGCCTGCAGGCCGTCGTGAGGCGCATGGACGAACAGATCTACGGCGTCGAGGACGGGGACGGCGTGGGCCACGCCCTTGCCGGCGTCAATCCGGTTTTCGACCAGATCAACCTGCTGGAAACAGCCTTCGGCCGCGGCTGACCTCGCCACCAATCGCATCCCATTCTTCGTCCCATCGTCTATTGTGGGCGCATGAAGGACGCGATTCGCATCGTCGGCATTGATCCGGGGCTGAGACGCACGGGCTGGGGAATTGTCGAAAGCCTTGGCAACTCGCTGCGTTTCGTGGCCGCAGGTACGTTGCACTCTGACGCGCGGGCGGGGCTTGCAGCGCGCCTCTGCCAGCTCCACGACGGGCTTGTGGCAGTACTGGAGCAGCACAGGCCCGCCGAGGCCGCGGTCGAGGCGACATTCGTCAGCAAGGATGCCGCTGCAACCCTCAAGCTCGGCCAGGCGCGCGGTGTGGCGATGCTGGTGCCCGCGCGTGCGGGCCTTCTGGTGGCCGAATATGCGCCAAACGCCGTCAAGAAGGCCGTCATCGGTGTCGGCCACGGCGACAAGAAGCAGATCCACATGATGGTACGCGTCCTCATGCCCAGGGCCGAGTTCGACACCGACGACGCGGCTGACGCGCTCGCCATAGCCGTCTGCCACGCGCATCATCGGGCTGGCCGCATGCCGAGCGCCGCAACGAGATGGGACGTGGTTGATCGGAGAGGGAGCCACCCATGATCGGCAAGCTGACGGGCATCGTGGACGAGATCGGCGAGGATTATTGCCTCATCGACGTCGGCGGGGTCGGCTATGTCGCATTTTGCTCGACGCGCACACTTTCCGCGCTTGGCGGTCCGGGCGCTGCGGTCACCCTCTACATAGAGACCTATGTGCGCGAGGACGTAATCCGTCTTTACGGCTTCCAGTCCGCGCTCGAGCGCGAGTGGTTCCGGCTTCTGCAGAACAACGTTCAGGGCGTGGGCGCGAAGGTGGCGCTCGCCGTCCTCTCCACCCTTTCGCCGGCAGAGCTCGCCAACGCCATCGCGCTGCGGGATGCGGCCACCGTGGCGCGCGCCCCCGGGGTAGGCAAGAAAGTGGCTGAGCGCATCGTCACCGAGCTCAACTCCAAGGCACCGGCGTTGGCCGGTGACGGCGCGGCTACCATTGGCCTCAAGCAGGAGATCGGCGCAGGAGTGGCGACGGCACCGGTCTCCGACGCCGTCTCCGCGCTGACCAACCTCGGATATTCACGCGATATTGCCGCCAATGCGGTGGCTGCCGCGCTGAAGGCAGGCGGTGAAGGGGCGGATGCCCGCACACTGATCCGCCTGGGGTTGAAGGAACTTGCACGCTAGCGGCTTCACCGGTAACCAAGCCCGATGCACAACCGACGAAGGCGTTTTTGAATGAGCGATGCCCACCGCCTCGTCTCCGCCAGCCAGCGCGGCGAGGACGCCGACGCGACGATGCGTCCGCAGACGCTCGACGACTTCGTCGGCCAGCAATCTGCGCGCGACAATCTGAAAGTCTTCGTGGAAGCTGCGCGCGGACGCGGCGAAGCGCTCGACCATGTGCTCTTCGTCGGCCCGCCGGGGCTTGGCAAGACGACCTTGGCGCAGATCGTGGCGCGCGAACTCGGCGTCAATTTCCGGGCCACCTCGGGCCCGGTAATCGCCAAGGCGGGCGATCTGGCGGCGCTGCTCACCAACCTCGAGGAGCGCGACGTGCTCTTCATCGACGAAATCCACCGTCTCAATCCGGCGGTGGAGGAAATCCTCTATCCGGCCATGGAGGACTTTCAGCTCGACCTCATCATCGGCGAGGGGCCGGCGGCGCGCTCCGTCAAGATCGATCTTGCCCGCTTCACCCTCGTCGCCGCGACGACCCGGCTCGGCCTTCTCACGACACCGCTGCGCGACCGCTTCGGTATACCGATCCGGCTCGATTTCTACACCGTCGGGGAACTCGAGACCATCGTTCGTCGCGCCGCGCGCATTCTCGGCATGCCGCTTTCGGACGAAGGAGCGGCAGAGATTGCCCGCCGCGCCC
>DATGQR010000237.1:0-3874 GCA_035304105.1 Thermomicrobiales bacterium
TCGCGGACGTCGAGGATCTGGACGTGCGCGCTGGCTTCCTCTTCGAGCGTTTCGCCGATGTAGCGCATGATCCTGGCGGTCTGTCCCTGATCTGAGGCGAATACGAGCAGGACGTTCATGGCAGATCCCCTGATCTCACCCGCATCTTCACATCCCCGGTACAGAGCCCGGGGCGGCGGCGCATCGGGCGCGCAGCTACCGCGGCTCTAGCGAGAAAGGCCCCTAGAGCGTCGTGCAAACGTGACCAATACAGAATTGGTGTTGCAGCCTTACCAAGATTAACGAACGTGATACCGGCCGGGTTGCGCCTGTAAAATGACCGCCGGTCATCAATGGGCGCGCGACGGGACGGCGAGCGCATGACAGGCACACGAAGGACGCGGGATACCGAGAAGACGCGCCAGCAGATCCTCGCGGCGGCGAGCGAGCTGTTCGTGCGCGAAGGTTACGAGGCAGTCAGCGTCCGCAAGATCGCTGCCCTGGCGAAGATCTCGCACGGCACGATCTACATCCACTTCAAGGACAAAGACGATCTGCTTTATCAGGCTAGCGAGGAGCAGTTCTCGCGGCTCCTGAGCCGCCTGCGACGCTTGCCGCGCTCGCGCGAGCCGCTGCAGCGGCTCGCCGACGCCCTGCTGGAGACGATGCGCTTCGGCCTGGACAGTCCGAATGAATATCAGCTGATGATGGGGCTACGGACCACGTTCGGCGGGCCGAAGTCGCCCAACCAGTGGGGACCGAGCGCCGAGCAGGTCGGCGCCTTCTTCGACGACATCCTCGACGACGCCTACGCCTCGGGTGCGATTCGCGATAGCGGTGACCGGAGCCTGGACGAGCATATCTTGCTGGGGATGGTGCACGGTGTGGTGCTGGAAGGCGCTGGCGAAGGCTTCGACCGCGAGCGGGGCGAGCAGCTGGCTGCGCGCGCCGTCGAAGTGCTGATCGCCGGGCTGCGGCACGGAAGCGTGAGCGCGTGAGTCCGGCGAAGCAGCTGGTGAACTGGCTCGGCCTGGGCCAGGGCGAGACGGAGGACGTCGAGACGCTGATGCGCCGCCGGGTGATGCGCCTGGCGCTGCCGGCGATGATCCAGGGTCTGCTGATGACCTCGATCCAGGTCGTCGACACCTTTCTGGTGTCGCGCCTCAGCGACGACGCGCTGGCGGCGGTCGGCACGGCCAGCCAGCTGATCTTCGTAATGTTTGTCGCCCTGATCGCAATCGAGGTCGGCGCGTCGGTGCTGGTGGCCCAGGCGGTCGGGGCGGGGGACCACGCCGCAGCCGGCCGGGTGGCGCGGGAGTCGATCACCCTGGGGCTGATCCTGTCTATTCCGATCATGGCGGTCGGCTACGGGTTGCGTCACCAGCTGCTGGGGCTGTTCGGGCTGGAGCCGCAGGTCGAGGCGCTGGGCGTCGAGTACTGGAGCGTCGTCTCGCTGGCGATGTTCATCGTGATGCTGGTCTTCGTGCTCTCGGGCATCCTGCAGGGTTCGGGGGACACGGCGACGCCGATGTGGGGCACGGCGGTGGCGACCGTGCTCAACACAATCTTTGCCTATTTGCTGATCTTTGGCGAGTTGGGTTTCCCGGAGTTGGGCGTGGCTGGTAGCGCCTGGGGCTCGGTCATCTGCTGGTCGGGTCAGGTGGCGTTCCTGCTGGTTATGATCGCGCGGGGGAAGTTACCGTTCACCTTCTTCCGTCGCCGAGGCTGGAGGCCGGGCGCGGAGACGGCGCGCGGCATCCTGCGTGTCGGCGGCCCGATGTCGATCGAGGAAATGGCGATCTCGACGGGGCTGGCGGTCTACACAGCGATCGTCGCCGTACTGGGCACTGCCTCGCTGGCCGCGCACCGGATCGTCTTCAATGCTCTCAATCTCTCGTTCATGCCTGGCCTGGGCCTGACGATCGCCGCGACGGCGCTGGTCGGGCAGTCCATCGGCGCGCGCGACCCGGCGACGGGCCGGTTGGCGACCCGGGTGGCGGCGCAGTATTCGGTGCTCTGGATGGGCTCGATGGGGCTGATCTACTTCCTGGCGGCCGAGCCGATCGCCGCGCTCTTCAGCGACAGCGCCGACGTGCGCGCTATTGGGGCGGACTCGATGCGGGCGCTGGCGACCTCGCAGGGCTTCTGGGGGATGCTGTTCGTCTTCTCTGGCGCGATGCGCGGCACCGGCAAGTCGCTCTACCCGGCGATCGCCAACGCGCTGATGATCTGGGCGTCGGTCGGACTGTCGCTGGCAGCCGTCGAGCTGGGCTACGGGCTGGCGGCGACCTGGCTGACCTTCCTGCCCACGGCGGGAATTGCGACCTACTTCCTCTGGCGCCGGTTGCGCGCCGAGCCGCTGCTGGACGAGTCGCGGCCCGATGCCCGCAACTGGGCGCTGCTACGGGAGACGGCGGCCGAGAGGGGGGCGGACGCTTCGCCGGTCACGCTCGACCCGGAGCCGCTGGGCGCGCGCGTCAGGGACTGAAGGTGGCGATGGCGTAGCCGGTCAGCTCGACGTAACCCAGGCCGGTGACCAGCTCCCCTCCGGAGGTCCCGGCAATCTCGACCTCGCCCTCCCAGTAGATCGTGCCGGTGCTGGCAGTCGTATCCAGTTCCTGGTCGGGCATCACCGCGCGAACGTCGAGCTCCAGCTCCTCGTCAGGGATCGTCACCCGCCAGGCGACGGGGTAGGTCGCGCCGCTCCGCACGCTCGTCCAGTGATCGAGCGGTTCGATCGTGTAGCTACCCTCCGGCAGGTGGACGATCTCGCCGTCGGGGCGGACGAGCGTGCCGAAGTCGGGCGGGTCGCCGATATCCTCGACGCCGCGCAGCTCGAAGAGCATGAGGTCCGAGCCGTCGTCGAGGCGCAGCGAGAACCAATCCCAGCTCCCACCGTCGACCAGGATGAAATTGCCCCACTGGCGGTCCATCCAGGCGTGGCCGCTGACCTCCAGCCCCTGGCCACCGACTGTCAGCGTGCCCTCCACGTCAATGTCGGTGCGTGAGTAGTAGTAGGAGCCACCGGCCATGCCCACGTCCATGTAGCCGATGCCGTTGTTGTGGACGACCGGCTCATTCTTCGACGTCAGCCGGAGGTCGATGGCATAGCCCTCCATCGTGGCCCTCAGGACGTACTCGCCGCCAGCCCCCTGCATCTCCCAGTCGTCGAGGGCGAGGTGGAAGTCGCCGTCCGTCTCCCGGCGGCCGTCGAAACCAACGCGCTCGGCGTACTGGAAGGCTCCGGTGGCGTTGTCGGTGACCGCGAAGTGGCTGGCATAGAAAGGCGGGAAGACGCCGCGGATAACCTGGAAGATCACGAACTCGAAGCCATAGCGGTTCCCATCCGGGTCGAAGAGGTGCCCGGTGAAGTACCACCATTCGGTCATGTCCTCGTGCGGAGCCTCATCGTCCGGGAAGACGAGCGGGCGCGGCTCCGGCGGTGGGGTCAGCAGCGTCGCGGCCTGGCGCGTGGCGGTCGGGTCGGCGCTGGCTACTGGTGTGGCGTCGCCGGTGCCAGCGCAGGCCGTCAGGATCGCCAGGAGCATCCCGAACGTCAGGGCCAGGCGGGTCAATGCGCCAGCTCCTTCCGGGGCAGGGCCCGGGCGACCCAGCCGGGCAGCCACCAGTTCAGGTCGCCGAGCAGGCGCATCGTTGCCGGCACGAGCAACGCGCGGACGATCGTCGCGTCGATCAGGATGGCGATTGCGATGCCGAGGCCCAGCGACTTGACCAGCACGATCTCGGCGGTCGCGAACGAGGCCGTGACCAGCACGACGATCAGCGCCGCGCCGGTGATGATCCGGCCGCTGCGCTGCAGGCCCAGGGCAACACTCTGGCGATTGTCGCGCGAGCGCAGGTACTCCTCACGGATGCGCGATAGGAGGAAGACCTC
>DATGQR010000238.1:0-8416 GCA_035304105.1 Thermomicrobiales bacterium
GTAGTCATAGAATTCACCCGGGTGCGGCATGGTATCCCCCTTGTCCGCGATGCGTTGGGCACGAATGGTTCCACCATGTAAGCCCATCGTAAGCACCGAATCGTCGGGGCAAATCGGTAAGACTACGTAATCGCCTTACCCATCAACATGTCACATATCAGCCGGCAGGCGAACGCGTTGCCTATACTGAACAGGTTTGTCCCGGCGGATCGGGCCTGCCCGCGCGGCCCACCAATCAACGCTGGTGCGCCCAGATAGCAACTAGATGAGTCGACACCCTTGAGACGCATCCGAACGTTCCGCAGGTACTTCATCAGCACCGCCAATGAGATCTACGCGCTTTGGCTGGCGCTGCGCGATCCACACGCCTCCTGGGCAGCGCGGCTGATCGCCCTGGTATTCGCCTTTTATGTCATCCTGCCGCTGGACGTCATCCCCGAGCCGGTGCCGCTACTCGGCATCGTCGACGATCTACTGGCCTTCCCAGTGGCCTACTTCGTCATCTCCCGAATGCTGCCCCAGCAGTTGACCGAGGTCGCGCTCCGCCACGCCCAGGCCACGGGCGCCGGCGAGCGCCTGTGGCGCATCTTCCTGGTCGTCCTGGCCTTGCTCTCCATCCTCTGGATCGCGGCGATCATCGGCCTGAGCATCACGATCTGGCGGGCACTCAATTAGGGGGCGCCCCGGCCGTCTGACCCCACGCGGCAGATAGCTCCTGCGCGTCAATTCGGGATTGGATTGCGCCCTCGCGCTATGCCCCGGCATACCGCGAACTGTCACGATTGGGGGATAATTGAGGGCGATATGCTGGTCCCAATCGGGACCTGGAACGAAGGTGAACTGATGGCCCTGCTTAGGCGCGTGGGACGCCTGGCGACCAAGACCGGGCGATTCTGGACGGACGCATACGTGCTGTATCTGGCGGCGCGCGACAACCGCGTGCCGCTCTATGCGCGCCTGGCCGCTGGCGCGTTCGCGGTCTACGTCCTCAGCCCGATCGACATCGTCCCGGATCCCATCCCTCTCATCGGCATCGTCGACGACTTCATCATCATCCCGCTGGGCCTGACGATCGTCCGCAGCCTCGTCCCCGACGACCTGCGCTTCGAGCATCAGGAGTTGGCCATGATCCGCCAGCCTCAGCGCCCCGGCTTCAGCGAGGCCACCTCGCTGGCCATCGACGTCGTCAAGAAGATCCCGCGCCCGGTCAACATCGCGGACAAAGCCCGCCACCTCCCCGACCGCGCGAAATCGCTCACGTCTCGCGTGCGGAAGCACTGAGGGCGTAGGCGCCCTCCCCCAGCGGCGGCCCAGAGGGCACCCCGCTCAATCCCCCAGAGGTGACCCGGAAGAGGGGTGCCCGGTCGTAACGTCAGAGCTAGGGATCAATAGCACTCTGATCTGACTCCCCCTCTCTCCGGATAGGGAGAGGGGGCTGGGGGGTGAGGGCTTCTTCCCTACAACCTACAAACTACGACCTACAACCTATTCCCCCAGCACCTCGCAGCCGTCCTCGGTAACCAGGACAGTCTCCTCGATGACCGCGGTACCGAGGGCGTAGCGGACGAGCATCGGTTCGAGAGCAAAGACCATGCCGGGTTCGAGACGGGTCTCATCGTCGGGGCCGAGGAAGGGCAGCTCGAAGAGCGCGAGGCCGACACCGTGGCCCAGGCCGTTGGGCATGTAGTCGGCGCTGAAACCGGCGCGCCGGGCGATGCGCTCGGCGGCGCGGTAGATGTCGCGTACCGGTGCGCCCGGCTTGATGACGCGCAGGCACTCGCGGAACATGTCGGCCGCCGCATCGAGCATCGCCTCCTCGTCGATGCCCGGCTGGCCGACCACCAGCGTCCGTGACACGTCCGCGTGGTAGCCAGCCACGACGGCGCCAGCGTCGAGGAAGACCATGTCACCCGGCTCCAGCTTCCGGTCGGTGGGGTCGGCATGCTTGAGACCGGCGCGCGGGCCGCTGGAGACGGCCGTCTCGAACCCCAGCCCCTCGGCGCCCTCGGCCATCATCGTGGCGTGAATGACGCTGGCGACTTCGCGCTCGCTCGTGCCCGGCTCGCAGGCAGCCATGCCGGCTTCGAGCGCGACGCGGGTGATCCGGCAGGCCTCGCGGAGGTAGGCGATCTCGCGTTCCGACTTGATCGCACGCGGCCGCAGCACTGCCAGCGTGCCATCCCGCCAGTCGACTCCGGGCAGCCGCTCGCGCAGCTCCAGGCCGATCGACAGTGGCATCGTGTCCGGCGACGCGATCGCCACCGCGCTCTGCTCCAGGCCCCGCTCAGCAATCGCTTCGATCAGGAGCTCGACGAGTGTCCCGGGGGGCTGGCCGGGCCGGGAGGCGGCGGGCCGAAGATCCTCGAAGATGACGTCCCAGAGCAGCGAGTGCATCGGCTCGCCGTGGAGAATCGCGTTGGTGACCAGCACCGGCTCGCCCTCCAGCGGGACGAGCAGGACGGACTGCTCGAAGTGCGGGCGGTAGTTAGCCAGATACGCGAGGCTGGCCGGGTCTTCGCGGTTGCCGACGACCAGCAGCCCCTCGAAGCCGGCAGCCGCCATCTCGGCGCGCACCCGCTCTATTCGCGCGGCGTACTCGTCCAGCGGGAAGCGCAGGTTCGTCCACTCGCGGCGTGTCTCCGCGTCGTAGGGCACGGCGCAAGGGTACTCGGCTGGCATCGGTCTGGCTCCTGATCGTCGTCACGCGAATCCCACGCCGGCCATTGTAGTCCTCGCCTCTCTTGCCTCCTCCACAATGGACGGCAGGCAAGGAGCCTTCGTCGTCCATACAAGGCATCTTCAGGCAATGCGACCATCCGCGTACTCGCTGCCGACGGAGTTGTTGCGCGAAGGGCGTCACAAACCGTGCACTGGAACCGTGCGCGACTACTGCGACGCGGCAGGTTCAACTCGGCGCGCCGTGATCTGGATGGAGGGTGGCGGGGTGCGGTGGGAGAGGCGGCGCGCCCAGCTGGTGCGCAGCTCGGCGAGCCGCGAGGGCGGCAGTTCCTCGACGGCCGTGATCTCGAGGCCGGCCGCGCGGTAGGGCCCGGCGAGGGCTTCCTGGACGTATTCGACCGTCACTTCCGGCAGGTCGCGGGCCTCCAGCGGAATGGGGTCGTCGAAGATCCGCAGGTTGAGGATGATGCGGTACTCGGCGCCCGGAGCGCCCGGCGCGGCAACCGCAGCCAGAATCTCTGGGGCAGCCAGGATCAGGCCGCGCATCAGGCTGCCCCACGGCAGATTGACGAAGACGGCGTCGGCGATTCCGGTCAGCTCGGCGGGCATCTGCTCGACGCTGGCGACGACGAAGAGGACGTTCTCCTGGCGCGTCCTGCGGCGCGTCACCCGGTTGGCGGCATCGGCCATGGCGTCGGCCACCGGGTCGAGCCCGATCACCAGCCGCTCGGGGTGCCTGGCCGCGCGATCGAGCACGAAGCGGCCGTCGCCGGTCCCGATATCCAGGTCGACGGCGTCAAAGCGCCCGGCCAGCTCGCGCAGCTCGGCGGCCGTCATCTCGCGTTGTTCCCGGCCCTGCAGCACGCGCATGAGGATGATCCTACCGGGGCGCGTGGCAAGTCGGCTACGATGGCGGCAAACAGCAAGTAAGGAGGGCGATATGAGCGGCCAGCGACGCGTGGCGATCGGGATGATCTCGCACGAAACCAACAGCTTCTCGCCGATTCCAACGACGCTGGAATCCTTCGGAACCCAGCGCCACGGCATCCTCCAGGGTGAGCAGGTCGTGAGCGCCCTGGGCGGCACCAAGACCGGCATCGGCGGATTCCTCGACGTCGCCCGGGAAGAGGGCTGGGAGGCGATCGGGACCGTCGCGGCGTCGGCGACGCCCTCGGCGAACGTTGCGGCCGAGGCGCACGACTGGCTGAAGGGCCGCCTGATCCAGGGTCTGCGCGAGGCCGGCCGGATAGATGGCGTGCTCCTTCACCTGCACGGCGCGATGCTCGCCCAGAACGCGCCGGACGCCGAGGGCGACATCTGCCGGGCGGTGCGTGAGGCCATCGGCCCGGACGTGCCGCTGGTCGTCGAACTGGACCTGCACGGCAACATCACGCCGGAGTTCTGCGCCGTCGTCGATGGCGTCATCGTCTACGACACCAACCCGCACATTGACGCCTACGAGCGCGGCGTCGAGGCCGCCGAGCTGCTGGCGGCGATCCTCAACGGGCAGATCGAGCGGCCGCGCGTCTACATCTCCAAGCCACCGATGATGCCGCCCACGATCAACATGCGCACCGCCGAAGGACCAATGGTCCAGCTGCTGGAGCGCGGCCGCGAGTGGGAGTCCGGCCCCGGCATCGTGAACGTGGCCGTCTTCCCCGGCTTCCCCTACGCCGACTTCGACGGCGCCGGCACCTCGATCGTCGTCACGGCCACCGACCCGGAGCTCGGCACGCGCTGCGCCCGCGAGATGGGCTCGCTGGCCTGGAGCCTGCGTGACCAGTTCCTGAAGACAATCCCGCCGGTTGAGGAAGCGGTAAGCCAGGCGCTGGAACTTGTGGCGGGCGGGAGCGCCGACGACGGCCCGGTGGTGCTGGCCGACGTGGCCGACAACCCCGGCGGCGGTGGCTCTGGTGACACGCCGGAGCTGCTGCGCGAGTTGGTGCGCCGGGGCGCACGCGGCGCGCTCGCCTGCCTTTGGGACCCGGAGACGACCGAGCAAGCCCACGCGGCCGGGGTCGGCGCGGAGCTGGATTTCCGCCTGGGCGGTAAGGCCAGCGATCTCTACGGCGAGCCGGTCGAGGCGCGCGGTGTCGTGCGCTGCCTCTCCGACGGCGTCTTCACCGGCTACGGGCCGGTCGTGAGAGGGCTGACGGTGCGCTGCGGGAAGACGGCGCTGATTGACGTCAACGGCCTGCAGATCGTCGTCACCTCGATTCGCCACGCCGCCAACGACCAGGGCTACTTCCGGGTCGTGGGCATCCAGCCGGAGCGCGAGCCGCTGCTGGTCATCAAGTCACGCGGCCACTTCCGGGCCGACTTCGAGCCGATCGCCCGGACGATTATCGAGGTCGACGCGCCCGGCGCGGCCAACCCGAACCTGGAGCGTTACGAGTTCCAGCACGTCCGACGGCCGATCTGGCCGCTCGACCCGGATGTGGAGTGGGATGCGAGCTAGGGATAGAGGTTGAGCTTGTCGGGATCGCGCGTTTCGGGAGGCAGAGCGCCGAGCTGGCGCATGAAGCCGTAGTGATCGTAGTTGTACCAGGCCTCGATGATCTTGCCGTGCTCGACCCGGAACATTGCCATGCCGGTGAACGAAATCTCGCGGCCGTCGTAGGTGAGGCCATCCCACTCGCCCGCCAGGTGACCGAAGAACTTGATCCGGCAGGCCACGAGGTCCCCCTCGGCGATCACGTCATCCAACTCGATGCGCTGGTCGGGAAATGCCGTCCGGGAGCGCTCGATCATCTGCTTGAGATTGTCGATCCCCTCGCGCATCTCCAGCGGCAGTGACGGGTCATGGGCGACATAGCGCTCGTCGATCACCTCATCGATGACCGCCAGGTTGCCGCGATTGAGCTCGCCGAAATAGCGCTCAACGACGGCCTTGTTGCGTTCGAGAACCGACATACTCACTTCTCTTCCAGGTCCGAGGGCTCGCTCGATGGGCCCGGCTAAGCGCGGTTGACACTCGTGCGCAACGCGCGGATCGCTTCCCGCGCCGATTGAATCCGCTCGCCGGTGCGCTCCAGGTGCTCGCGCTCGCTGGCGACGAAGCGCGTGTAGGGCGCCAGCGAGTCGCGCACGCGGCGCACCGAGCGGCCCAGCTCCGCCCGGAAGCCGTCATGAAGCACGTCGCGCAGCTGCTGCTCCAGCTCGGCGGAGCGCCGGCGCAGCTCGCGGCGCGCCGAACGGCGACGGGCCGGGAGAATCAGCAGCCCCAGTCCAGCGACCGTCGCGGCCGCCAAAATGCCGGTGACGTCCGCAGCGGCCGTCGTCGCCAGCGCCACGATCGCCGCGCCCAGCGAGACCGCGCCGGCCTGGGCGATCGCGGTCTGGGCCACCGCCGAGCGCACGTTCTCAGCGATCTCGGCCGCCTCGGCGCGATGATCGTAGCGCGAGACGACCTCGTCCGCCTGTCGCGACACCTGATTGATCAACGTCTGCCGGTCCGCCTGGAAGCGTGACCCGATATCGCCAACGAAGTCCGCGCGATAACGCTCCAGCGCCTGCCGGTCGAGCATGTCGTTGACCGACTGCCACAGCCGCAGGTCCTGCGCGACCATCCAGTCGATCATCTCATCGACCGTCTGGTCGATCTGCTGCTCGGTGCCGGCCACGACGTCCCGTTCAAAGGCCGTGCGCGTCTGCTCGGAGCGCACCAGGTCGAAGACCCTGCCGATGCGAATGTACTCATCGAAGAAGCGGTCGGCCCGCTCGTTGAGCCGGTGGACGACGTTCTCGATGCGCGTCTCGAAGGTGGAGAACTCGCGCATCGTCTCGTCGTGATGCGCGGTGATGTGCGCCTCGATGCGGTCGATCGTCGCCTGGTCCTGGGCGAGCATCGCCAGGCGCTCCTCGGCCACGTCGGCGTAGCGGTCGAGCAGGCGCTCTGCCACGCCCAGCGGGTTCATCAGCTTCAGCCGCAGCCGCTCGGTCTGGTCAAGGGTGGTGAAAATGTACTCGCGCAGCGCATCGAAGCGCCCCGCGGGATCGCCACGCTCGGCCAGCCGCGCCGAGATCGGGTAGATCAGCGGGTCGATCCCCAGCAACTTGCGCGCGTTCTCCTCGATGAAGCGCAGCACGTCATCCAGCTCTTCGTCGCGTTCGAAGAGGTCGATCTTGTTCAGCACGAAGACGATCTTCTTGCCCCAGCGCTGGATCTCTTCGAGAAACGCGCGCTCCGACTCGCTAAACGGACGGTCGGCCGAGGTGACGAAGAGCACCAGGTCGGCGCGCGGCACGAAACCCTGCGACAGCGCCTCGTGCTCCCGAATGATCGCGTTGGTGCCGGGCGTGTCGACGATGTTGATCTCACGGAGGAACGGCGCGGGATGGGTGCGGATGATGATGCCGTCCGGCGTTGTCTCGTCCGGCCCCTCCTCACCGTAGGTCAGGATATGGATGCGGCTGGTGGTCGGCGTGACCCCCTCAGGCATGACCGGCTCGCCGATCAGCGCATTGATGAAGGCTGACTTGCCGGAATTGAACTCGCCAACGACGACCAGCAGGAAGAGCGTCTCGACCTGTCGTCGCGCCTCACGCAGCAGCGTCAGGTCATCCTCGACCGATTCCACCCGCGGAAACGCCCGGATGACCTCTTCGACATCGCCCAGCGTCTCGACCACCCGATCGCGCAGTTGCTGCTGCGCCGGGTTGAGCTCGTAGACGGAGGGGACGGTGGGCTGCTCGGCCATCGCGGGTTCCGATCCTTTCTGGTCTCCCACAAATGTACGCTATTCTGGTTCATCAACCGTTCGAGCCGAGCGAGGAAGGCGAGCATTCGCCGTGTCGGAGCACCCGGTCAACCTGGCCGCACGCTTCCTGCTGGAGATCGCCGCAGTGTCGGCACTGGCCTTCTGGGGCTGGGCCTGGGGCGGCTGGTATCGCTGGCCGCTCGCGATTGGCCTGGCCGTCATCGCGATGGCGGTCTGGGCGATCTTCCGCACGCCCGGCGACGGCACGAGCGGCCCCGGCCTGGTGGCGACGCCGGGCCCCGTCCGCCTCGCGCTCGAGCTGGCCCTGTTCGCGCTGGCCGTTGCCGCCCTGCTGACGGCCCAGGCCAACGAGCGCGCCGTCTGGTTCGCACTCGTCCTCGGCGTGGTCGCCGTTGTTCACTACACCCTCTCATGGGACCGCGTGCGCTGGCTGCTGACGGGCAGGCGCGACTGAACCATCGTCAAAACTGGACACTGGATGCTTGACGGGGAATGTGCCAGCCGCTAGAAGTGTTGTGTCTACCAGCGGAATCGCGCCCGAATCCGGGCAGACGCGATGGAGGAACTGCATGGCTGATGAAAAAAAGCCAGTGACCATTGAGTACTGCACCTCTTGAGGCTATCTCCAGAAAGCCGCCAGTTTGGCGGAAATACTGCTTGACAAGCGCAAGGACAAGATCAGCCAGGTCACGCTGATCCCCTCCAGCGGGGGTGTCCACGAGGTGACCTACGGCGATCAGCTCATCTACTCCAAGAAAGCCACCGGCAGACATCCAAGCCCGAAAGAAGTGCTCGACGCGATCTAGCCGCGTCGGGTTCGTTCCGCTTGGCGCGTGCCTCCCGCTCACGTTCTTGTGAGCGGGAGGCACGTCTTGCTGCGTCCCGCATAGACACCAGCGCCCGAAGGTGCGAAGATTAGGCTGGACCAACCGTCTAGGCTGTCAGGGTACGGCGTTGACGAGCGCAGTTGACCAGACGATCGCGACCATTCCAGCCGGGCCGATCACCGGGCGCGG
>DATGQR010000239.1:0-2989 GCA_035304105.1 Thermomicrobiales bacterium
CGGGTCCATGAACTCATAGTCCTGCAAGGCGCGGATCTGGCCGGCCGGGTCTTCCGGCAGGTTGTGGAGCTGCTCCAGCTTGCGCTCGGCCATCTTCTGGAGCATCTCACGCAGCGCCTGCTGCTCCTCGAAGGCGTCCATCGCGGCGTCGGGATCCTGCATCGCGCCGGAGCTGGACTGCCCGGGCTGGCCGCGCTGGCCCTGCATGCCTTGCTGGCCCTGTTGACCCTGTTGTGATCCCTGCTGCTCGCCCTGGCCAGACTCTCCCTGCTGGCTCTGCTGGGGGGTGTTAGCGGCTTCGAGCCGTTCCTGAATGCCTTCACGCTCGAGCCGCTTGATCTCCTCCAGGCGTTCCTTGATGTCCTCCAGCACCGAGCCGATGTCGTAGCGGTTCAATTCGCGCTGGCGCATCGCCTTCAGGCGGTCCATCAGGTCGCGGATGCCCGGCATGTGCTGGTCGTCCGGGCGATCCATGCCCCAGCGCATCAGTCGCTGGAGGGCGCGCTCCAAGTCGCCATCGGCCAGCAGATCGTCGGAGATGGCATTCATCACATCGTCGGCGTTGAAGTCGGCGATGTGCTGTGTGCCGTCCCACCGGGAATAGCGCTGGGAGTGGGCCGGGACGTTGGAATATGAAAACCCGTAGCTCATCTTCGGCTCTTTCCTAGAGGATCCTCGCCGCATAGGGAGGCGTGGTGGCGTGTTCGAGAACTGGTCATCTCGCCGGGTGGCGAGCGGCTTGAGCGGTATACAGGCGTCCGAGGTTCTTCGGCGTCAAGCATAGACCCCGTCGCCGTGACACGCAACGCGCGCCCCCGGGGCCGGTCACTGGATGGCCCGAATGCCCCGCAGGATTACCGTTTCGCAACCTCCTCACAACTTGCCACGTCTATGAGACGATAGAAGTACGCACATCGCAACTGCGCCTTCGGGTAGGGGACGACATTGGACGTCGCTGGCACTCCGTCTCCAGCCGCATTCGGCTTCGGCTCCGGGATTCCCGGGCCGAGCGACCGCGCGAGCTTCTTCGAGGAGCAGGCGCGCAATCGCCGCTCGACGTGGCGGCTGGCGGCGCTCTGCTCACTCGCCATCCTGCTGATGGGCGTCGCAGTGAGCCTGCTTGCCGTGCCGGCACTGCTCTTCACCTATCTGATCGCCACCGGCATAGCGGGGCTCATCGTCCCCGACGCGCTCATCGACATCGCCCAGGCTCCGGCTTGGGCCTACCTGACGCTGATCGACCCGCGCAACTATCCGGACTTCTGGCCGCTACGGATCATCGCGCCGCTGTTCGTCGTCAGCCTGCCCGGGATCTTTGCCGCGACGCTGGGCTGGCTCTTGCTCCGGAGGCTGTTCGCGCGCCACGGCGTCGGTGCGATGCTTCTGGCGCTCGGCGCGCGCGAACCGGACCCCAACGACATCGAGGAACGGCAGATCGTCAACATCGCCGAGGAGATGGCGATCGCCGCCGGGTTGCCAGCGCCCCGGGTGCGCATCCTCGACGAGCCGGTCGCCAACGCCGCCGTCGTCGGCTCGTCGCCTCGGGATGCCACCCTGATCATCCCGCGTCGCTTGCTCGATGAGCTGGACCGCGACGCCACCCAGGGCGTGCTGGGGCACCTGATCGGATCGGTCGGCAACGGTGACCTGGCCATCGCCATGCTGATCGTCTCGGTCTTCCAGACCTCTGGACTGCTCCTGATGGCACTGGAGGCGCCGCTTAGCGCGTCTTCCCGGCGCGGCATGTGGAGGATCGTCAGGTCTGCACTCGGCTCTTGCGGCAACTCGGCCGAGCAGGTCCATCTGCTCGACGACATGCTGACCGAGCGGCTCGACGCGGACTCGACCTACGATGATGAGATCCAGGAGATCTATATGTCAGTCGACCGCGAGGACGCGGGCGCGAAGCGATTTCTCTACCATCTGCGAGCAATCGTGCTTGCGCCGTTCATCCTGATCTGGGCCTTCAGCCGCTTCCTGATCGGCTTCTCGATGATCGTGCTGGTCGGGCCGCTGATCGCCCTCACCTGGCGCACGCGCCGCTACCTCGCCGACGCGACCGCCGTCCAGTTAACACGCAACCCGGACGGCATCGGCGAGGCGCTGATCTGGCTGGCCGACCACGGCGCCGTCATCCCGGCCGGCAAGTGGGCCGATCACCTGTTCATCATCGGGCCCGAAGCCGCCAAGCAGCGCGCCGAAGCCGCGATGACGGCGGAGTTTGAACGTCTGCGCGAGGAGTACCGCGACCGACCGCTTTTCGACCGGCTCTTCCACCGCTCCCGGGAGGCGCTCGCCGCCCAGCGCGCCTACAGCACCCAGATCCAGGCCCAGGACACGGGCACGTTCGGAGAGCGACGCGGGGTCGTCATCGGATTCCATCCATCACTGAAGAAGCGCCTTGAGCGCCTGCGGCGACAAGGCGCAAACGTTGGTCTCGAACGCGCCACGAAGGAGGTGTAGCGTGGGTAGCGTGGAGATTGTTCTGCTCGTTTCTCTGCTGGCGATCGTCGGCGGGGTGCTGGTACTGGGGCTGCTGTTCGTGATCTTCGCCTACAACCGCATGGTCAGCCGGCGCAACCAGGGGTCAACGCCTGGGCCCAGATCGACGTGCAACTGAAGCGCCGCCATGACCTGATTCCGAACCTGGTCAACACCCTGCGCGGATACCTCGAACACGAGCGCGGCATCGTCGAGCAGATCATTGAGGCACGCAGCCGGGCAATCGCCGCCGGGGACGACGTTGCAACCCGCGCCGCGGCCGAGAGCGAGCTGACCCGCTCGCTGCGCTCACTCTTCGCCGTCACCGAGAATTACCCTGAGTTGCGCTCGTCGGAGAATGTGCTCCACTTCCAGGAAGAGTTGAGCTCGACAGAGAACCGCATCGCCTTCGCCCGGCAGTTCTACAACGATGCCGTGCTGTCCTATAACATCGCCTGCCAGAGCTTCCCCGGGACGCTGCTCGCCAGCCGCATGGGTTTCCAGCCGG
>DATGQR010000240.1:0-17242 GCA_035304105.1 Thermomicrobiales bacterium
CGTCGAGGGCGGGGCGTATGCCGTCGATGAGCACGGCAACGAGACGCCGGTGGTGGTGGCCGAGCACCTGGTGCATGTGGACGCGAACGGGACCGCCTACTTCGTCGAGCACCAGGAGGATGGGGACGATCAGTACTCCTACATCGACACCGACGGTGGGCAGACGAACATCTACCCGCACGAGGTGCCGGGCTATGAAGCGCCCGAGGAAGAGCAGAACGACGACTACCCGCGCGTGACTCAGTGGAGCGCCGACGAGGGCTGGGTGATCATCTATGACGGAGATGGCCACTACACCCAGTACTACCTCGACGGCCGCGTGCGCTTCCTGGACGAGCAGGGCAACGAGCTACTGCCCAACGGCGCGAGCAGGTATGGCGAGTTAATCTCCATCGACGAATATGGCCGCGCCTACTTCCGGGACTATGACGGGGACGGGAATACCGCCTACCTCCTGATCGATCACGATGGCGGGATCGAGTACGTCGATGAAGAAGACGTGCCGGCATACGATGGCGATGAGGAGCCTCCTCTCTACCCGCGCATCCATGCATATGATGCCGACGCCGGCTGGGCGATCCTCGAAGTATCGGAAGGCGAGTACATCAAGTACTACGAGGGAGGCGGCGCGTATTACGTCGATGACCTGGGCAACGAATATCCTGTTGACGATACAACGCAGGCCCAGGCCCTCACGCTGATCGGGATCGACTCCCAGGGCAACGCTTACTTCCACTATGTCGCGGAGGGCAACGACTACTACAACCGGCTCGACGCGGCCGGCAACTGGGTGGATGTTCAACCAGAAGATATCCCGGGATACGAGCAAGCGCCGGAAGATGACGAGCCGCCGGCCAATGGAGACGCGGCCGAGGTGCGCTACTTCCTCGCTGGCTACGGCGATGGTTACCCGCACCCGGCGGATGTCTACGACGAGCCGGATGAGATTCGCGAAGAAAATGCGCGCACCGTCCACATCTACAACGCCGGCCTGACGCACGTCGATTATCGGCCCGACGGGCGCACCTTCCTCTACTGGTATGACGAGGAAACCGGCGTCCTCGACATGCAGATCTTCATCACGCCCCAGGGCGAGGTCCAGATCCAGGTCTACCCGCATGAGTACGCGCTCGATCATTTCGACCGGATCATCGATACGAGCGGGCTGGGGGACTACGCCTATCCCGATCCGGACGCGACCGGGATGGCATACGATGAGGTCTTCCAATCGAGCCGCATCGTGCGGACCTATGAAGATGGCACGGTGAAGATCATCTACAACTACGACGACGGCCGGATCGATATCTGGTACCCGGACGGCACCGTCATTACCGACCGTCAGGACGCCGACCCCCGGGTTGTGACCGAGGGTGATGGCGGGTACGCGCCGCCGGGCGTCGACGGCCCGGAGGGACAGGATGCGCCGGACGACGGCCCGGTGGGCGAGGATGACGAGATCGTCGAAGGTTCCGCCTACGACCTCAACTATGTCTATAGCCTGATCCCGGATACCCAGCCGGTGGAGTTCGAGGGCGGCTTCCCGAACCCCGAGCACGACGCCAGTTACCAGTATCACGACACGATCATCGTCGGCGCGCAGCCGGTGCATCTCTTGAGCAACGGCGCTGGGCGGACGATTGCCGTTCAGGAAAACTCCGACGGCACGGCCACGCTGCACTGGTACAACCGCCCGCCCGACGAGATCGGACTGCTGGGCCCCGACGGGCTCGAAGCGAGCGCGGTCATCTACCCGAACGGCTCGTACCGCCTGGGCTACCCGGAGAACGGCCAGCCAGACGAGGACCCGCCGCTCGAAGAGGCGGAAATCGTCGACGCGGAGGAGAACTACCTGCCCGACTGGCTGCCGCTCGAATTCGACCGCCTGCCCAGCCCGGCCCAGGAGGGCTTCACGTACCAGTACACCGCGGTGGTGGAGGGCTACGAGAGCCACGTGTATTCGGACGGCCAGTACGTGATCGCGTTCAGCGACTACGGGAACGGCGCCGGACGGATACTGATCGATGCACCGGGCGACGGCGAGGGCTGGGATGCCGGCTTCGAACTGTTCAACTACGGCGAGTACGAGCGGATGGAGGAATACGGGAACGTCGGGCGGATTGAGACCAGCCTGGAGGAGATGCCCGAAGAAGGTGACGAAGCTCCGCAGGACGCCGCCGAGGACCTCCAGTTCACGGAAGATGATGAGGCTACAGACGGTGAAGGCGAGGCAGAACAAGCGGATGGCACAGCTGAGCCGCTGACCTTCGAGCAGCCGGAGAGCGCCGCGGGCGATGAGATCGAGGCGGGCGCCGAAACGGAGGACGCTGGCGAAGAGGCTGCCGACGACGAGGCTACGGCGGTCACCGCGTTCGAGACCGGGCCGGCGGATATCGGTTCGGAGGATGACGAACCGTTCGCGGGCGACACCGGCGAGGACGAGACGCTGGAGACCGACGATCAGGACGACGAACCGGAGCTCTAGCGCCGGTTGACGGGTACGCGGCGGGGTCTCGGAGCGATTCGGGACCCCGCCGCGTCGTGTCTATCGGGCTAGTTCCCGGCTGGTTTGCCGTAGGAGCGCTGCGGGGTGCCGGGCGAGAGCGAGATGTGGGTGTGGATGGCCAGCCAGGGAGCGTCCGGGGCGTCGCGCACGAAGAGCACAGTGGCGCGGCCGGGGCGGTCGTAGGGCGTGCCGTCCTCGTGGAAGCCAGTCGACGTCCAGGGGGTGATGCCCCAGGCCTGGAGGCCGTCGGATGAAACGCCGCAGATCAGTTGCTCGGTGGCGAAGCGGAAGTCGGCGATCGTGCCCCAGATCGAGCGCCACTGCTGAGCTTCGAGGGCGTCCAGGCCGCGCACGTACTCCATATATGTGCCGAAGCCGACCACTTCCGGGTGGAAGAGCTTGCGCGCCGAGGCGTATTCGACAGCGGCGACGTAGCCGCTCCACTCGTCGAACCAGGCCTTGATCTCGGCGCGCTGTTCGGGCGTCGCCAATTCTTCAAGCATTGCTTCCTCCGCCGCTCTTGCGATCCGCTAATCCGCTAGTCCGACGACGTGCCGTGCACGGTCTCCTCGTCGCGCTCACGGGCGGCCTCGCGGGGTGATTCGCCCTCGTGGACGCGCGCCTGGGCGACTGCCAGCGCCGCGCGACGAATGCGCCGGTTCATCCAGTAGCTGGTGCCGAGCACGATGGCCACGATGGCCACGATGATGAGCGCTTCCTCAAGGGTGCTGACCGCGAAGACGTCGTGGACGATGTCATCGTGGAAGAACATGCGGGTGGCGGTGACGACCAGGACGCCGGCGCCGATGTAGTTGAGGATCGGGTAGCGATCGATGGCGCGGGCGATCAGGCTGCTGCCGAAGAGCAGGATCGGCACGGAGAGTGCCAGGCCG
The DNA here is from genome assembly GCA_035304105.1 of Thermomicrobiales bacterium. Taxonomy (GTDB): domain Bacteria; phylum Chloroflexota; class Chloroflexia; order Thermomicrobiales; family CFX8; genus JAUIIK01. Next base: position 3,397 of record DATGQR010000240.1, read on the forward strand.
AAGATGAGCAAGCCGATGTGCCCGTGGGCGGCGCCGCCCACGGCCAGGATGTTGTCGAGGCTCATGATGACGTCGGCCATGATGATGGTTTGCAGCGCTTCGCGCAGCGAGCCGGCGGCCTGGATCTCATGATGGTCTTCGACCGGCTTGAGCAGCTTGAAGGCGATGTAGAGGAGCAAGAACGCGCCGATCGCCTGGAGCAGCGGGACATCGAGCAAGAGCGCGGCCAGCACGGTGAAGAACATGCGCAGCCCGACTGCGCCGGCCCCACCCCAGATGATCGCCTTGCGGCGTTGCTCGGGCGCCAGGCGGCTGGCGGCCATGCCGATGACCACAGCGTTATCACCCGACAGCACCAGATCGATGATGATGATGCTGATGAGCTGTCCGAGAAATCCTAAGTCCAACGGGGGGTCCCCACAATCCGTTGTCGAGCGAAATCGCTTCCATCAATGTATTCAACACCATGCGGGGAGAAGGGAACAGGGACCAGGATGTAGGTTGTAGTTCGTCGTTTGTAGGAAGAGGCTCTCTTCCCCGCCCCCTCGAATTCGAGGGGGCGGGGCCCTGGTGATGGGCTGGGGCTTGCGGTGTTTAGAGCTAGCGATCAATCGCACTCTCGCATTCCCCTCCCCTCCCTCCGCGTGAGCGAGTGGGCGGGGCGCCCTCTGGGCCGCGGGTCGGGGAGTGAGGGGCTCCTGGCTTCACTACAACCTACAAACGACGAACTACAACCTCATCGCTGCCTCACAGATGCTCCTCGAAATGGCGGATGGTGCGGCGGAGGGCGTCGCGCCAGGTGGCGGGGCGGGTGAAGACGTGGGGCTCGTCGGGGTAGACGACCAGGTCGAAGTCTTTGTCGTGCTCGGTCAGGGCGCGGACAAGCTGCCAGCAGTGGTCGATCGGGACGTTGGCGTCGTCGTTGCCGTAGAGGGCGAGGTAGGGCTTCTCCAGCCGCGCGATGTACACCAGCGGATTGCGCTCGCGGTAGAGCTCCGGGTGCTCTTCGGGCAGCTCGAAGCGGGAGCGCGACCATGTGCCGGGGGCGCGGTCGGAGAGGTAGTCGTAGTAGTCGAGCCAGTTGAAGACGCCGACGAGGTTGACGCCAGCGGCGTAGAGCTGGGGCTCTTTGACCATGCAGAGGGTGGTCATGAAGCCGCCGTAGGAGATCCCCCAGACGCCGATCCGCCTGGGGTCGACCTGCGGCTGGCCGCCCAGCCAGTGGGTGACGGCCACGATGTCGCTCAGGTCGCCGCCGCCGACGTCGAGGAACGAGGCCGTCTCGTAGTCGCGGCCGTAGTTCCAGGAGCCGCGGTAGTCGACGATGCAGACGACATATCCCATCTGGGCGAGCATCAGGTTGGCGGCATAGAACAGGCCAGGGTTGCTATAGCCCTGCCAGGCCGGCACGGCGTACTGCCCCTGCCCGCCGCCGTGGATGTAGATGATGCCGGGGGCGGACTTGTCGGACGGCAGATCCTTGCGGCGCATCTTCAGCACCGGGATCTCCCACTCCTCGTCCTCGCTGGTAACGGACATCGCGCTGATGGTGACGTCACCGACCCGGTCGGCAATGCCGTCGTTGTGGTCGGCGATCATGCGCCCGGTGTGCCCGGCCGGGCGTGTCCCGATGCGCTGGATGGCCTCGGATTCCGGGATCTGGATGCCCGGTTCGCGCTCCGGGGCATCTTCCGCATTGCCGCCCATGGGCGTGAAGCTGAGCAGGTAATCTGGCCGGTCGTGGGTGGACACGATCGCCACCAGCCGGTGGCTCGTCGGGGCCCACAGGTAGTCGCTGACGCTGCACGCCTGCTGGAGCGGGTCGTAGCGTTCGTCGCGGTGCAGGGCGTTGACGATGTGGAGGCGCTTCTGGCGGTCTTCGGTCGCCAGATAGCTGATCCAGTCGCCGTTGGGTGACCAGCGCGGCTTGGCGGCTTCCGCGCCGGGCTTGGAGGTCTGCAGCGGGTCGTTGCTGCCGTCCGCGTGGGCGACGAGGACCTGGCCGAAGTCGTCGATCGGCGCGACGAAGGCGACGTAGCTGCCGTGCGGCGAGAAGGTGGCATCGAACTCCGGGCGGGAGACCCATTGCTTGCTCTCGTCGCGCCAGATGCGCACCGGGTCCTCGCCGTCCGGTTCGCAGACCCACAGCTCGCGCCACTTGACGCGCCAGTCGTAGCGCGTGAAGGCCAGCTTGCGGCCGTCGGGCGACCAGATGGCGGCCGTCTCGACATCGTTGCCGGGCATGATCCAGTGGAGCGAGTCGGTGACGCGACTGTAAACGGCCAGGTCGAGGTCGTGCTCGCGGGGGCAGGCGATGGCGATGTGCAGGCCGTCGGGCGAGGGGAAGAAGACGTCGGTGATGCGGTGGACCATGCGGGTCATCAACCACTGGCCCTCGGTCATGCGGATGGGCGCGGCGGCCAGCATCGTGTCGTGCCAGTACCAGAGCCAGGCATCGCCATCGAGAGCGTAGACGACGGCGTCGGCCGAGGGCAGGACGGTGGCGCGGCTGGCGCCCTCGGGCAGCTCGAGGATCAGCTGCTCCTCGCCGCTGTCGAGGTCGACCCGGTGGACGCCGCGGCCGCGGGTGAAGACGATGCGCCCGTTGCCGTCCCAGACCGGCGGGCCGGCGGGCTCGTCGCCGCTGGTGACGGCGCGCGCTTCCCCGAGCGGGTCGGTGACCCAGATCTCGCCGTGGTCGAAACCGGCCAGGCGGTAGGCGAGCAGGGTGCCGTCGGGTGACCAGGCAGGGGCTTCCGGGGTCTTGATCGTGACGATCTGGTCAATGGAAAGGGATACTGGCTGGGCCGGTGGCGACATGCGGAACTCCCACCCTGTTCGGTAAGCCGCTAAACAGACGGATGGCGTATCGTAACCCAACTTTCCATATTATGGGGACTGACCGGGGCGAACGAGGCCGGGGCCGACCCGACGGTCATGTATCGTTCCGCAGCGAATTCGAACGAGTGAGGGAAGCAAGCGATCATGGCAAACGTGCTGGTGCTGGGCGGGACGTCGTTCATCGGGCCGTCGGTGGTGCGCTCGCTGGTCGAGGCGGGGCATCGCGTCGCCGTGTTCAACCGCGGCAAGAGCGAGGCGAACCTGCCGGAAGGCGTCGAGCGGATCATCGGGGAACGGGCGCGGATCGAGGAGGCGCGCGATGCGTTCCGGGCGTTCGCGCCGGACGTGGCGATCGACATGTACGCGATGACCGAGGAGGACGCCCGGCTGGCCAATGCCGGGTTGCGCGGCATCGCCGGCCGCGTGGTGGCGATCAGCAGCCTGGACGTCTACCGCGCCTACGACCGCTTCCGCCGGGCCCACCCCGGCGCGCCGGACCCGGTGCCGCTGACCGAGGACGCGCCGCTGCGCGAGCACCTGTATCCCTACCGGGAGCAGGCGCCGGGCAATCTCGACCGCCCCTGGTTCCGGGACTACGACAAGATCCTGGTCGAGCGGGTGGTGCTCGGCGACCCGGAGCTGCCCGGGACGGTCGTGCGCCTGCCGATGGTCTACGGTGAGCGCGACCGCCAGCACCGCTACTGGCCCTACCTGAAGCGCATGGACGACGAGCGTCCCTGGATCGTCTTGAGCGAGGGGATGGCGAGCTGGCGCAGCCACTGGGGCTACGTCGACAACATCGCCGACGCCATCGCCCTGGCCGCGACCGACGAGCGCGCGGCGGGCCGGATCTACAACCTCGGCGAGCCGGAGAACCCGACGACGGCTGAGATCATCGCCGAGATCGCCGAGCTCACCGGCTGGCAGGGCGAGCTGATCACCGTGCCCGACGACCAACTCGACCCCGGCTTCGACACCGCCCAGCACCTCGTCGCCGACACCACCCGCTTCCGCGAGGAGCTGGGCTACGCCGAGCGCGTCCCGCGCCCCGAGGCCCTCAGCCGCACCATCGCCTGGGAGCGCGCCAACCCACCGGAAGATCCGCTGGCAGGGATCGATTATGAGCGGGAGGATGCTCTCGTAGGCAACAGGTAACAGGGAACGGTGAGGAGCGGGAAGGGCACGAAGGGAGCAGGGTGATGGAGGAGGCAATCATCAATGTGCGGGGCGCGCGGGTTGGATTGGGGCCGTTGCGGCGGGATCTGGTGGGAGAGTACCAGCGCTGGTACAACGACGTGTCGACCGGGGAGACGCTGGGGCTGTCCTGGCCGACGACGTTCGAGCAGGAGCTGGCGAGCTTTGAGCGGCGAGTGACGGATACGCGCGAGATCTACTTCACGATCTACGAGCTGGAGTCGCTGCGGCCGGTTGGTATCTCGAATCTCTACGACATCGATGCGCGCCACAGCCGGGGGAGCTTTGGCGTGACGATCGGGGCCGCGGAGTGCCGCGGTAAGGGCTACGGCACCGAGGCGACGCGGCTGACGCTGGACTACGCCTTCAACGTCTATGGCTTGCAGAACGTGATGTTGACGGTCTACGAGTTCAACGTCGGGGGCATTCGTGCCTACGAAAGGGCCGGCTTCCGCGAGTTCGGCCGCCGCCAGCGTTGTAGCCGGATGGGCCAGAAGCTGTGGGACATCATCTACATGCAGTGCCTGCCCGAGTGGTTCGAAGCGCCGTCGCCTGCGGAGCCGGCGAGTTAGCCAGGGAAAGGCTGCTTCTCTTCCTACAAATGACTACCTGCGAACTACAAACTCGCTCCCCGGGAGTACAATCGATGGGTTGACAGTAACGGGGAGCGATTAGCGGGGAAGATAAGAGCTTTGAAGATCTTTGACGCGCACGTGCATTTTCCGTGGGGTGAGGACCGTGACCCGGTCGAGGTGACCGACGAGCTGGTCGAGCGGGCGAAGGCGGCGAACGTCGTTCACCTGTGCCTGCTGGGCTCGCGCTTCGGCGACTACAACGAGCGCGTGCAGGTGGCAATCGAGCGTTACCCGGACATGCTTTTCGGGTTGTACGGGATAGACCTGGACAACGAGGGGCCGGAGCACGTCCACGAGGCGGCGGCGCGCGGCTACAAGGGGCTCAAGGTGATCCTGCCGACCAAGCGCTACGACCATCCGGATTACTTCCCGATCTACGAGGCGGCCGAGGAGAACAACTTCGTCTGCCTCTTCCACACCGGCGTGATCGGCGGCGGCTTCGATTACCGGGTGCGTGACCCGTTCGACCCGGAGATCATCAAGGCCGTGCGGCAGCGCGAGGAATCGCGCGCCGGTATCGGCGTGTCCTCGGCGCACATGGAGCCGATCGCGCTGGATACGATCGCCTTCACCTTCCCGTTCCTGAAGATCATCGGCGCGCACCTGGGCATCGGCTACTACGACATCGCGGCCCACATCGCCCGCTGGCGGCGTAATGTTTTTTGGGACATCTCCGGCGGCGAGATGGTGCGCCGGCACATCATCGAGCGCAAGCTGGTGCCCTCCGAGATCTCGCACTACAAACTGATCTACGGATCCGACAACAACGACCGCTTCGAAGAAGAGATCCGCGACTGGGAGACGATGTTCGACATGCTGCGGTTGGGCGAGGAGGAGCGCGAGCGCATCTTCTTCGGCAACGCGGCACGCCTGTTCGGCGTCATCCCGGTCGACGATCCGGGCTACGTGGCCCCCGAACCAGTCACCGATCCCCGACCCGAACCTGCTGGAGCCGCGACCGGCGAGGACGACTAGCGTCGGACTTCACCGGTAGGAGCGGCAGCGGCCAGGCGGGCGCGACAGCGTGCCCGTCCGATTCTCGTTTCTTCATTTCTCTGTGGCCGCTACTGAGAGCGGGCCGGACCTGAGGGGATCAGGATGATGAGCACTTCGATCAATGCACACGCGGATGTACTGAAGAGCAAGCGCGTCGCCGTGCTGGGTTGTGGCGTGATGGGCGAGGCGATCATTGCCTCGATGCTCAAGGGCGAGCTGGTGACGCCGGAGCAGGTGATCGGCTCGGAGCCGACCGACTGGCGGCGCAATGAGCTGGAGGGGCGCTACGGCCTGTGCCTGACGGCCGACAACGCCGAGGCTGCCTGCGGGGCGGACCTGGTGCTGCTGACGGTCAAGCCGCAGTCGCTGGACAGCGTCTTCGACGACCTGCGCGGCAAGCTGCGCGACGGCCAGGTGGTCGTCTCGATCGCCGCCGGGGCGACGATCGGGCGGCTCTTGAGCGGGCTAGGTCACCCGGCGCTGGTGCGGGCGATGCCGAACACGCCGTCGCAGGTGGGCCAGGGCATGACGGTCTGGATGGCGACGCCGGAGGTGACCGAGGAGCAGAGCGAGATGGTCGCCGCCGTGCTGAGCGCGATGGGCAAGGCCGTGCGGGTGCACGATGAGAACGAGGTCGACATGGCCACGGCGCTCTCGGGCACCGGGCCGGCCTACATCTTCCTGATGATGGAGGCGCTGATCGACGCCGGGGTGCACCTGGGCTTCTCGCGCCACATCGCCGAGGAGCTGGTGCTGCAGACGATGCTCGGCTCGGTGCTCTTCGCGCGCGACTCCGGGCTGCACCCGGCGGAGCTGAGGAACATGGTGACCTCGCCGGGCGGCACGACGGCCAACGCGCTCTACCATATGGAGAAGGGCGGCCTGCGCACCGTGATGGCGCGCGCCGTCTGGGCCGCCTACGAGCGCACCGTCCAGCTCGGCGCCGGCGACAAGACCCCCACCGCCCCCCGTGAGTTCGGCCGCTCGGAGAATTTGGACGACTAGGGTAGGGAACAGGGAACAGGAAAGAGGGAAAGACCGGCCCGGCCCTTACCCCTCAGCCCGCGGCCCAGAGGGCACCCCGCCCACTCGCTGCGCGGAGGGAGAGGGGCTGGGGGTGAGGGCCTCTTCCTACGACCTACGAACTACCACCTACAAACCAGGAGCCAACATGACTGATCAAGAGCGGATGGGGCGGATTTTGCTGTCGATTGCGGTGCTGGGGTTGTTTGGGGGCGTGGTGGCGAGCATGATCGCGAACCAGATCCTGATCCCGGTGCTGGTGATCGTCATCCTGTTCGGCCTCGTCGGCTACGCCATGATGGTGATGGGGCGGCGGTGATGAGGGAAGAGGGAACAGGGAAGAGTGAGGGATTAGGGACTAGGGATTAGAGTTGAAAGAAGAGCCCTCGTCGCTGGGTTGAAGCGCAGCGGCGAGGGCTCTTGTCTTTCCCTGTTCCCTGTTGCCTGTTCCCTCTTCCCTCATCACCGCATCCGCGGTGGGATGCTAGTGGTGTGGCGGGTGGGGGCGGTGTCGGGGGTGCCGCAGCCGAGGGTGTCGGGGGCGCACCAGTCGCGGGCCTGGAGCTCTTCGACGCCCAGGCGGCGGAGCAGGACTTCGTAGGGCGTGCCTTCGTTCTCCGGGTGGTATTCGAAGATGGCGCGCTCGAAGTACTGGCTGACGTAGCCGGTGGCCGGGTCGGTGAATTCTTCGCTGAGCGGCAGGCCGAAGAGGGCCAGCGACTCGCGGTAGCTGACGCCCTCGTCGCCGAACTCCAGTCCGGCGCTCTGCCAGTAGTTCAGGAAGCGGCCGCAGAGCGTGTGGCCGGTCTCGCTGAAGAACAGGCAGCCGTCGGGGGCGGACTCGACCGGCTGGAAGGCCTCGTGGTCGAGCAGCCCGGCGCGTTCGGCGGCGGTGTAGCCCAGGCGGCCGATCAGCACCTCGTACGGCGTGCCGGCCAACTCGGGGTGATGCTCGAAGCGCTGGCGCTCCAGGTACTGCACGCGCAGCGGCGCGCCCAGGTCCGGGTTGAGCTCGGTGTACTCGCTGGTGAGCGGGTAGCCGAAGACCGGCAGGCCGCCGCTGGCGTTCCAGAAGTCCAGGAACTCGGGCCCGGCGGGGCCGCCCAGGGCGTGCAGCGTCTCGTCGAAGAAGCGGTAGGTCTCGGAGTCGTCGCCGGCGCGCTGGTCGGGCGCGGTCGGCAGGACGTCCTTGACGCTGGTGGCGATGATGTCGTTGCGGGTGTCGCCGCCGCGGTGGACCTGCCAGGTGATGACGTCGTTGTTGACGTTGGCGTATTCGTGGACCTCGCCGGGGGCGCCGCCGACGCGGAACTGCGCGCCGCTGGGCAGGTGATAGCCCCAGACCTCGATGCGGCGTTGCTCGTCGTAGTAGCGGAAGTCCTCGTAGAAGATGTAGTCGCCCTCGATCGTCGGGCAGCCGCCGCCTTCGAGCAGCAGGCGCGAGGTGCGCGTCTCCATGTCATAGACGAAGACCTGCCGGTGGTTCTCGGCCCAGGCGATGATGCCGCGGTCGACGTCGTAGTCGTCGCGCAGGCCATAGCGGTCGTGGGTCTGGCCCGCTTTGACGTCGTGGTACTCGCCGGTCAGGATGTCATAGGCGCGCAGGTGGAAGTCGGCCGAGCTGGCGCTCAGGCTGCGGTACTCGGACCAGACGACCTTGTCGTCGTCGGCGCGCGGCAGGTCGATCGCCCAGCCGGCCGGCGCGGCGGCCAGCTCGACCGGCTCGTCGTCGCTGTAGATGTCCTTCATCATCAGGCGCTCGATGCCATCCTCGCCGCGAGCGACCCAGACGACGACGGAGTTGGTGATGGCCGGGCGCGATTCCCAGTCGGGCGTGGCCGAGATGGCGAACTCCTCGCCGGTGGCCAGGTTCTTGCCGACGATGTCGCCCTGGCAGTCGTCGCAGCCGTAGTTGGCTTCTGACCAGATGGCGATGCCCAGGTCGACGTCGGGGTACTGGCGCTCGACGTCGCCTTCGGTGGCGACCGGGAACTCCTCGCCGGTGGTCATGTCGGCGCCGTAGACCTCGAAGTGGCGGCCCTGGCCGGTGGCGCGGGCGCGGCCGTCGAGCCAGACGATGTAGCGGCCGTCGGTGCGCGGCACGTACTGATCGCCGGGCGGGGTCCATTCATAGATTTCGCCGGCCGCCGCGGGCGTTGGGAACAGGGCCGAGGCAACCGGCAAGAGCGAGAGAACCAGAACCGGGATCAGCGCCATCTGAACCTTGCGACGCACGTGAACTCCTCTAGTGTCGTAACCGACCAATGGGGTCATTATAGGGAAGAGGGACGAGGGAAGAGGGATGAGAGGGGGAGAAGGCTGGAGTGATGTTGAGGGGTTTGGTGGGAGTTGGCACGATCTGGCCTGTCAAATCGGCACAGGCGAGGGTTCCACTTTGGGGAAGACCCGCGCCCAACTTCCATTACTACTGATCCCTCATCCCTCTCTTTCCCTCTTCCCTACTCCTCAGGGATGACGACGTCGAAGATCCAGGTGACGAAGAGCTGGCGGGCGAGGGCGGGGTGCTGGCCCCAGCGGCCCTGGGCCCAGATGATGTAGCGGCCCGGGCGGAAGCCGGCCAGGGAGAAGGTTGGGTTGGCCGGGTCGACGCGCAGGGTCTGGAGCGGCTCGGTGCGGATGGCGAAGCCGGGCTCGTCGGACTGCGCGCCGGTCTGCGGGTTGACCGGCGTGGCCGAGTTGGCCTCGTAGTCGTAGACGGCAACCTCGAGCTGCTGCGGCGGGGTGCGGTACTCCTCGCCGTAGAGGCGGATGGCCAGCTGCTCGTCGTTGGTGACCGGCGCTGGGTCGCCCTCGTTGAGGACGATGATCGGGGCGTCGATGTTGGCGTAGGTCTGATCCGGGTCGTTGAACTGCCAGGAGTAGGTGCCCAGATAGCTCTCGACCAGGGCGCTGCCGGTTTCCAGGCGCGCGCGGGGCGGCCAGAGCAGCTGCTCGGGATCGACCTCGGGGTTGGCGGGGGTGGGCGTGGGCAGGGCGGCGCGGGTGGCCTGCTGTTCGGCGATGGCTGTTTGCTGGGCCGCGGCGGTGGCCGTCTGATCGGCGGGCTCCACGACCTCGGTCGGCGTGAAGGTGGCCATGACGACCGGGATGGGCGTGCGGGTGGGCCGGGCCGCGTTCGCCTCCGCGTCGTCATCATCGTCGCCGAAGGGCGAGCAGGCCAGCGCGCCGAGCAGCGTGGCGGCTGCCAGCAGCAGGAGCAGAGGGCGGTGGAAGTGGGTCACAAAACCTCCCGGGGGCGCGCGAGCGCCAACAAATCACGAGCATATTCGGCACGAGCGGCCGCGCGCCGGCTGACGGGGCGCGCGGCCGCTCCAGTATAAGAAGAACGGGCGAGGCGGTCAGGGGTTACGTAGGCGAGCCGGGGGCGGTTGCGCGCAACCGCCGGGGTGGTCGTTCGTTATATGCGGTGAGGGGGAGGAGTCCCCTTCGTTCGGGTGGTTGACGGTGTCGTTATGCCAGGCTGACACATCTGGCGCGAACCGAACGTACACCGTAAACTAGCCAGTGAACGTGTTGACAGGTAGTCCGTACATTCCTATACTGCCACGTTGGTGTGCTCAGAGGGGAATGACGGAAGGAAGGAGGGAGCCTAGAGGGGTGGATACACACCGTCCGGCGGCCGATGATGCGGCCTCGGACAGGAGGACACAACTGATTGCGGCGCCCACCTCAACGGTCAACGACGTGGGCGAGAGCGATCAGATGGGGGCATCTCCCCAACGCTCTTTGCGAGAGGAGATACATTCTTGAAGAAGCCATCACGGTTTCTGCGCCTACTCGGAGTAGCGAGCCTCATGGCGACGCTGCTCGCAGGCGTATTCGCGACCTCGATCACCGTCGCTCAGACTCCTGACCCGAGCGACGATGGCACGGTCGGCGATATCTGGGATGGTACGGAGCCTGCGCTGCTTCTGAACCAGGGCGGCCTGTACTTCCCGTGGGTTGGTAACGACGACGAGTCGACCGGCCTTGGTCCCGCTGACACTTCGGTGTCGGTCATGAACATCAGCCCGGATCCCGCGGTTGTCTTCGCGTGGGTTGGCTCGCACGACACGTCCGAGCTCCCCGACACTGGCAGCTGGGATCTGGTTGGTCCGTTCTTCCTGGCTCCGTGGGCCTCGAAGACCTTCACGGCTGCCCAGCTGGGCATCGCTGAGGGCACGGGTGCTCCGGTGGCCTTCGCTGGCTACAACGCGCTCTACTCTGAGGGCGGCAGCTGCACGCCGGCGCTGGGTGAACCGCTCGCTCCGGGCAACGACGTCAACAACAACGGTGCTTGTAACGACGTCGAAGTCTGGCTGGGCGGCGACCTGCCGTACGATGGCAACGAAGATCTGTGTGTCGTCGACGACGCTCAGGGCAACCGCACCAACAACTACGAGGGCGTCCTCGGTGGTGGCGGCGGCCTGAACAACGACGGCGACTGCCTCGATGCTGAGCAGGGCCCGTCTGGCGGCGCTTCGTTCGCTGTCCCGACCACGCTCGGTGGCTATGCCAAGCAGGCGGTCGACGGCGAGAACCTGCCGATGACCAGCTCGGCGGATAGCTCGGTCTCGGGCTACAACGCGCTGGGCGGCTTCGAGCTCGGCGAGTTCGACGACTGGTACTTCCCGATCGCGCAGACCAACTGTGGTCCGGGCGGTTGCTGGAACACCATCCTGCGCATCGCCAACTTCGGCCAGGTGGTCGATGGTGAAGTCGGCCACATCGGCTCGGCTGCCGTCACGGCCCGCTTCTTCCCGGCCGACGACGCTCAGGGTTCGCTGAGCGACGGCTTCCAGCTTCAGGCGCTCCTGAACACTGGCGATGTCTGGGAGATCGACATCAGCGATTACGTGCCGGAGGGCTGGGTCGGCTCGGTCCACGTCTACTCCGACAGCGCGGTCTTCGCGATGGCCGATCGCGTCAAGGTTGGCTACGGCGCCTGGATCACCAACACGGCGTCCAACGCTCCGTACACCAACGCGAACAACGTTGAAGGCTCGGCGAGCGGCAGCTACGTGCTGTTCGCGCCGGATGTCCGCTTCGACTTCTTCGGGTGGAACACCGGTATCAACATCGCCAACCTGGTCAACCAGGACAACAACGTCAACGTTCAGTACTTCAATGCTTTCGGCAACGCGCCGCAGACGCTGACGCGCCGGCTCGCTGCTCAGGGCATGACCTACTTCTATGATCCGGCGATCGGCCCGCAGGACGGCTCGGCGCAGGATCCGTCGGCAGATGTGAACGCCGATATCATCGGCAGCGCGCTCATCTGGTCGGACTACCCGGTGGCGGTTGCGGTCGACGCGACCAAGTACCCGGAGACGACGACCTCGGATGACCCGAACATCTACCAGGCGATGAGCTACAGCGCGACCGCGAACCTGTACGTCGCGCAGGCGTTCCCGCTGGTCCAGAAGGGCAACCCGACGACCGGTATGGGCGCCACCTCGGGTATCAACATCATGAACCCGAACTCGAACGCCGCTCAGGCGACGGTCTACTGGGTGAACCCGTCGGGCTTCGGCGCCGATAACTTCGGCCAGAGCGCGGTGGCGATCCCGGGCTTCGCCAACGGCTTCGTCTACACCATGACGCAGGGCAACCTGCCGAATGGCTTCTACGGTTCGGCCGTGATGGTCTCCACGCTGCCGGTTGCGGCGGTCACCACGCAGGTTGACTACCAGGTTGAGTGGGACGGCACCGCCGTCTGGCTCGGCTACAACCCGTGCGGCTACTACCGCGACAGCGGCGCTGGCGACGACTTCGGCTGCAACTTCGGCGATCCGTTCAACCCGCAGGGTGGCCAGGTCACCAAGATCGTCGTCGACGATACCGGCGAACCGGTCACGGGCGTCCTCTTCACCCTGATGAACGAGGCCTACTACCAGCAGAACGTGCTGGACAACGACAGCTTCCTGGGTCAGCCGTGGGTCGCCACGGGCTACTCCAACATCCACGGCGAGGTTGAGTGGACCAACGTTCCGGTTGGCACCTACTACCTCGAAGTGACGGAAGTCCCGACGACCGACGACAACGATCTCGCCGACGAAGAGCTCCCGCAGTACGAGGGCGCTGGTGAGATCGAAGGCCCCTTCACCCTCAACGAGGGCGAAGACCTGACCATCACGAACGAGCTCGCTCGCATCCTGGCGACCAAGATCGTCTACCTCGGTGATGACGCTGAGGGCGCTCCGGTCTGCCTGGTTGCGGCCGAGGACGGCGACGACGAGTTCGACGAAGCCGAAGACACTGAGGCCTACGCCTGCGACACCGCGGACGACGAGGGCGTCGTGGTCTTCGAGGGCGTCGAGCCGGGCTGGTACTTCGTCACGGTCAACATCGATCTCGATGGCGACGACGAAGACAACACCATTCCGGGCTTCTCGCCGTTCGTCTCCGGCGCTGAGCTGTTCGTCCTGGGCGGCGTCTACGTGAACGACCTGTCCGGCGACGTCAACCCGGCCGAAGGCGCGATCCAGAAGGTTCTGGTGCTGCCGGATCTGCCGGGCGATGTCGAAGTCGTCTCGATCAGCGGCATCATCGGCATCTCGGGCCCGGGCGGCTTCGAAGTCGAGGGCAATGTCCAGACCGAGATCGACGACGCCATCGGCCCGAACGGTGAAGCGGCCTACAGCCTCACCGTCTTCAACGTGCCGGTTGGCGGCCCGTACGTGATCGATGAGTTCATCTCGATCACGCTCTCGAACGACGTCGTCCTGACGATCGATGACGAGTTCAGCGCTCAGGATGGCCACGCCATCTGCGCGGACTACCTGGACGCGACGGTGGACTGTGAGCTCGCGGACGGTGACATCATCGTCTACGAGGACATGGTCACCCGCGTGTTCAACTTCGTCGGTGCGTTCGGTGACTTCGGCGTCTACGTCTTCAACGACGCGACCGGTGACCCGATCGAGGGCGCCAGCGTCTGCGCCTACGACGAAGGCTTCAACGCCGTCGCCTGTGGCGAGACCGACGACGAAGGCAACGTCGGGTTCGAGCTGCCCACTGGCACGTACCTGGTGAGCGCGAGCGCGCCGGGCTTCGAGAGCCAGGCGGCGGTCTGCGAATACGACGCGATCGCTGACTCGGGCCCGGTCGACTGCACGATCGGCCTCGAGCCGGGCGGCTCGACCCTCATCGTCAAC